>NZ_JBBAXE010000014.1:0-101881 GCF_059800965.1 Acinetobacter sp. LT1 | reverse complement strand
ATTCATCACTTAAAGCAACCAACTTAATCACAAGTAACTGTTTTTCAACAAGTTTCTATCTGCATCACCGCCGATGGATGTGCATTATAGACCATCTCATCCCCTTTGCAAGCGAAAATTAAAAATTAATGACTTGAGCGTTTACTTTTAAACCACCACACGAATTAAACTATTGTTTTATATTGATAATTATTTTAATTTTTTATTTTTGACTTAAATAAGCCAGTATCATGCTCGATAATTCGCGTTTAAGTTGTTGTTCTGAGATAAGAAAATTGTTCTGACTTACATATCGCATCATCGTAAAAAGCGTACTATTAATAATTACAAAGGATTTATGCTTTACCTGTTCGAAGTCCCACTGATGAGGATTTCTACTGAATGTATATAGCCCTACTTCAAAAAAATGCTTTTCTAAAATCTGAGCAGCTTGCGAATGACTATAGTCATGCCAGTGTTTCAGCACTTCTATAAAAAATCCATGATCGGCTTTTAATGCATTAAATCCCAACTCTATTGCTAAGGGAATGAGCAGCTCTAAAGGAATATTTCCTTGTCGCACAACTAATTCTTTAAGTTGTTGCCCCAGCAATTCGCTTTTACGGCGCAATAGTTCTTCTATGATTTGATCTTTATTCTCAAAGTATTGGTAAATCGACCCAACACTTACTCCAGATTTCTCTGCAATTTTAGGCGTCGTCGTATGTAGTAATCCATACTGCGCGATACACTGCTGTGTCGCCTCTAAAATATGGTCAACAATAATTTTTGAACGCTGTTGTTGTGGGGCTTTTCTCATCGTTTTTTATTCGTTAAATGCGAATTGAATGCGAATAATTATTCATATTAGCCTATTTATTATTCAGTTCAATAAGTAAGTAACGATATGCAAATGATTAGCCCGACTCGACTTGCTTCTTTTAATGACATGCAAGACAGTAATTTCTTTACTCAGTTTTTAAATATCTGTTGCGAAAAACCTGTACAACCAAACTATAAAGAATATGTGTCTTTACAACGTGCTCTTTGTGAAGGGGACGTTGAAATGGATAAGGTGATTGATTGGGTTATGCAAGATCCTAAAGGTCACCGAATGATTTTTGAGAAGATATTATTTCAAGGCCGCGATAACCTATCTGAGCCGCTACCTACTGAGTTAGAAAATTTCTTTAATTACATTGAGCAAAAGCCTGAATGGTTAGATCAGCGTCAAATTGATGAGGCTGTTAAATTTACTCATCGTTTAGGAATAAATAATGGTTTTATTCTTAGAGATTTATCCTTAATGGCGGGATATTTATATCCGGGATTTAATCAGCCGCTAATTTTAACGGGTGCATTAAAGAAACAGGCGGGTACTCGTTTAGCTGAAACCACAAAATGGTGGGTTGATATTACTGAACCTCAAGGACTTGAGCGTCTAAGCACAGGTTTTATATCAACGATTTATGTTCGCTTTATTCATGCACTCGTCCGCCGACAATTAAAAAAGTCTGATCGTTGGGATAGTGAAGTTTGGGGAGTTCCACTTAATCAATTTGATTTAGCAATGACTAATTTGGCTTTTAGCAGTGTAGTTTTACTCGGTATTAGAGCTTTGGGTGTATGGCCAACCAAACAAGAAACCAAGAGTTTTTTACATTTTTGGCGTTATGTTGGCTGGTTGATGGGTATTGATGAAAAATGGCTTATTCAATCTGAATCTGAGGGTTGGAGGTTACTTTACTGGATGCAGTTTGCTCACCCTCGCTCCGATCACAGCAGTGTTGAGTTAGGATCAAGCTTATCTAAAGAGCCTTTTGAGAGAAAATATCTGCATTTACGCTCTTTGCAGCAGAAGCTTGCTTATCGACAACATTTAGAACTTACCCAATTTTTTATTGGTAAGAAGAGAATGAAACTACTCGGATTGCCTCACCAGTCAGCTTCATGGTTTGCTTATTATCTGATTGTGCGTAATTCAATACTTTATAATGGCGCGAAACTTTCACCAAAAATTGAAAAGTTTTTATCCAAATCAGGCCGTAATATACAGAAACTTGGCTTAACGCTTTATCAGAATCAAGGTAAGGCAAAAACCTTAGCGAGTATGCATCAATAATTTTTAAAACCTAAAAATAAAAATGGAAGCCCGTTAATTAGACTTCCATTTTCAAATATTAAGGAACTTATTGAGCTGATGAACTGTGCATTTCAGCGTGATTCATTTGCTCGTGTGACTCCATCATCTGCTTCTTTTTCTGACTTGGCATGTAGTCAGGTTCATTGTTGATTGCCAAGTAAAAAATAATCATAAACAATAAACTCAAGATAGAAGCCACAATAAGTAACTTCCATCCCCACCAAGATTGTTCAGGTGATAATTTATTAGTCATTTCATTTCTCTCATTAAATTAATAATTTCAGTTCTTTAATTCGCTAAAGCTTATTAAAACTTCATGCTCATACGAACCCAGTAATTTCTTCCGATATTGTTAAACTGCTCTTCGCTCGCAAATCCAAAGCCTGCACTACCCGCTTTATTTAAGTGTTCGGTATAGGGCTTATCTAATACGTTATCAATGCCAACAGAGACATCAATATCTTTACGAAGGTTGTAACTTCCGTTTAAAGAAAGTGTTGAGAAACCTTTACTTGGTTTTAGGTCATATCCCACGATATTACCTTGATGTAGACTCACACGGTTTTGCTCAGCAACAGCTCGCCATAACAGACCTAAGTTATATTTGTCAGCCACATAGCGAATATTTAAACGACCTTCTAAAGGTGAAATTTGAGGTAGAGGTTTGTCATCTGTGGTATTTTTGCCCCACGCATACATCGCACTCAAATCTGCCTGAATACGGTCAGTGAATTGGTACCCAATACCCGCTTCCGCACCAGCGATGGTTGCATCGACATTTTTGGCTCCCGCAGTAATATCATGGCTCATATCATGTCCATCCATTCCCATACTTGGGTGATGGTGGTAACTCATTAATATGTAGTCATCCACCAAACCTGCATAAACAGAAGCCCATGTGCTTAAAGCACCATGCTGTTGCTGAAAACCTAGATCCAACTGTAATGTTTTCTCAGGATTCACACCGTTAAAAGTATTGGTTGAACCCGCATTACCATGTTTAGGCGAGAAAAGTTCCCAATAATCAGGCATACGCTCTACATAACCTAAACCGATATAGCTTTTTAGGTCATGCTCAGGATGTTGATTTTCCCAACGGACAAATGCACTCGGTAAAGTCTTTTCAAGTTTAGTATTAAAGCCTTTTGCTTGAGAATCAGCACGCTCATCTTCAACTGTAACTCGATCTAAACGTGCACCTGCAACCATTTTGTTGAAATCGTTCCATTGATAGCCGAGTTCGCCAAAAGCACCATATGATTGAAAACGCATATCTTGGCGATATGGAATATTCATAGAAGGCATTGTTGGCGATGACATGCTACCGCCATGTTTATTAAATTGAGAGTCAACGCCTGTGATCAAACTCCATTTGTTCCATTCAGAAGTTATTGCCAAACGTGAGTTTAATGTACGGCGTGTCACTTGCATTGCCATTGGATTCGGCATCAGCATGGTCATACCATCATGATTCATTTCAACTAATGGCGGTGTGCGCAAACTAAAGTTATCCATAATATGATCGTTATAGCTGTAGTTCACCTGCCCTTCAATTTTCTTAATGACATCAGTGATATTTTTCTTTTCGAATCGCAGACCTAAGCTTTCACGCGCAAACTGAGATCCGTCCATTGAACGTCCAGCATAAAGCGATTCACCATCAGATTTTCCACCAGTGAGCTCGACCCACGTGTTTTCATCTGGAGTAAAGCCAAGTGCTACATCAGCATTCCACTTTTTCCATGCTGACGGCACAGTATTTCCATCACCATCTTGATAACTATTCGATTCTGAACGGTTGGCATTTAAACGGATATATTTTTTCTCATCGCCCACTGCTGCTTCAACATTATGGTCAATACGTCCATATGAACCTAGCAAGACACTCGCTTGACCGCGATAAGGTTTTTCAGAGGTGAGTTTCTCAGGCTGACGTTCAAAAAGGACTGTTGCAGCAGAACCTGTATTGGCATATTGAACTGTTTGCGGACCTTTAATGACAGAAATACGATCATAACTTTCTGGTGAAATATAAGAAGTCGGTGCATCCATACGGTTTGGGCATGCACCTAAGTTCTCAGTTCCATCTGTCAAAATTTTGATGCGTGACCCAAACATACCTCGGAATGTCACATCACCATTCGTTCCCCCACTTTGTATTGAGTTAAAACCCATAATACTTTGTAGGTAGTCTGCACCATCTGTAGCAGGCACTGGCTGAATTGGCTGTTTCGGGTCTGCATGTACAATCAAGCCATTTGCATCGTTGCCTTGTTGTGCTGTAACAACAATAGGTGCTAATGAGTGAAGCGCTTTAGTATCGGCATTATTTTTTTCTGAATTAGCAAAAACTAGTCCCGAATGAGAGACAGCAAACATCGCAACCCATAAAGGTTGTAGTAAAAATTTAGAATGTGGCATTTTTATACGCTCTAAAACATAAATAAAGTGATATCGAAGTCAGTTAAGACCCCAACAAAAAATTGCTTTTATTTATGTAAATAGAGGTGGTGCACGCCCTTGCGGGAGTAGAAAAAGTCGCTGTAGTGCAAAGTAGACATGTCTAAATGCTTGTTGATAAGCGACTAAGCGGACTTGTATGCGGACTAAAACTTCTTTTACGCCAAATTCAGGTGGCAAAACCAGATTGGCATAGACGGTACAATATTGACACTGATGATTTGCATCATGATGATCATGTTGCCCAGAGGCTTGTGCCTGTTCAATATGATGTTCATGATGTGAATGCATGGAATGTGACATGGTTTCCATCTGTGCTTTAGGTTTAAGCAAAGCGAGGGTAATAGTTTCACAGACCGGAGCAATTTGATACTGCTTCGGTAATAGCGGCTGTAGAAATACCGCGACCTGTAAAAATACTGCTGCACATGCAAGCAGTAAACCACTACGAAAAACCAAAAATCACATCCACACTACATTAATGTTTCAAGAATAGAAATTTTTAACGTTTTACTGCAACTTTTTCACGCTCACGTTGACGAACAACTTTTTCGACTTTTTCTCGAGCACGCTGACGCTTAAGTGGCGACAAATAATCCACAAATAATTTGCCATTTAAGTGATCCATTTCATGTTGGATACAAACAGCGAGAAGTCCATCAGCTTCTAACTCAAATGCTTGACCTTCAAGGTTAATTGCCTCAATTTTCACACGTGACGGGCGCTCAACTTTGTCGTATATTTGTGGCACCGATAGGCAGCCTTCTTCGTACTGCTGCTTATCTTCTGTCAGTGGAGTTATTTTGGGGTTAATGAAAACCATAGGGTCATCTTTAGATTCAGACAAATCTATGACGATAAGCTGAATATGACGATCGACCTGAGAAGCTGCTAAACCAATACCTGGTGCCGCATACATGGTTTCAAGCATATCTGCTGCAAGTTGACGAATTTCATCAGTAACTTCTTCAACAGGCTTAGCAATGGTACGAAGACGGGGATCAGGAAAACTTAAAATAGGTAATAAGGCCATACTGACGTCCTCACTTATGCCATTGATTGAAAAACCAAATGAAGGAAATACTTCATCGAAAAATTGTGTGTTAGCCGCCTATTATAACGCATCTGCACGCATAATTTTTAGGAATTATCATAATGAAAAAGGTTTTTGACGGCATGGTTCAATTTCATGCTTTGGGGATAAAAAAGCATTTACTTGCTTTAGCACTTTTTACAGGGGTTGCTTTCGGTACGGTAGCAGAGACTTATGCTGCTAGTCCGAACCATAATCCACCCTCTCTTAAAAGTAATGCACCACATGTCTACGTAGTGAAACGAGGAGATACACTATGGGATATTTCCGGTCACTTTCTGAGTAAACCTTGGCGCTGGCCTGAAATTTGGGCAAGCAACCAACATGTTAAAAATCCACACTGGATTTATCCAGGCGATCGATTACTGCTATGTAGTTTAGATGGCCGTCCATTGGTTGGAAAAGATGAGGGAGATGGCTGTGTCGGCATTATTCGCCGTTACACAGGTCAAATGACAAATTTACAACCTCAAGTTCGTGTGGAGTCACTTAACAATAACGTACCTGTTATTCCTCTTGAACATATCAAACAATGGTTAGAACACAGCACTATTCTACCTATCGATGCAATTCAACATACTCCTTATGTAGTCGGTACTGCCGATCAACGTGTACTGGCGGCAAAAGGTCAGACTATTTATGCGCGCGGACAAGGTTTAGTTAATGGTCAACGTTATGCAGTTTATCGTGAAGGCGAACCTTATTATTTCACAGACAGTAAAGGTAAAAAGCATAGTCTAGGTATTGAGTTGCAACAAGTTGCCTCAGGGATTGCGATCTCTTCTGAAAAAGACATTACCACGCTTGAGTTAACTGATAGCTACAATTCTGAAGTACGTCGTGGTGATCGGGTGATGCCAGAAGAAGAAGCAACATTACCTACTTTGTTTTATCCGGTAGATGCCACTCAGGTGACGGACGGCGGCAAAATTATTCGTGTAATGGGATCAATTGGTACTGCTGCCAAAAATAGTGTGGTGACTTTAGACCGCGGTACGGCACAAGGTATTCAAGTAGGACAAGTTTTTGATATTACACAACAAGGTGAAACCATTCGAGATCCTAAAACCAAAGAATCAATACAGTTACCAGGACAACAAATTGGTAGTCTGATGGTCTTTAGAACTTTTGATCAGTTGAGTTATGCCTACGTATTAGAAAGCGATTTACCAGTTAAAGTTGGTTCAAGCATTCAGCCACCCCGCTTTAATGATTAATGCTGGATGTACCTTTTACAATGCTTACTCAACTTTCTTCACACCATTACCACACGCTTAAAGTGTGGTATTTGGTGCAACACTCTTTAGTCAGCTTTAAAAAAATTATCGATTATTTTGGTAGCTGTGAAAAGGCGGTCCAACCTGCTGGATTATCTCAATGGCGCAATCTCGGGTTACATGCTAATCATTTAAAACGCGTAGATGAATTTCAAACTGCTCAGGGTCAAGCTCAGTTTGAAAAACTAACTGAGCAGATCCAGCAATATACCGACTTTATTTTAACGGCAGATGACTCAGGCTATCCCACTCAGTTATTACCTTATACAGATCACCCACCTATCATTTTTGGAAAAGGCCAAGCTCAAGCTTTGTTGCAACCACAAATTGCGATTGTAGGTAGCCGAAAACCAAGCCCACATGGTCGTCAGGTTGCTTATGATTTTGCCTACTACTTAAGTGAAAAAGGTTTTTATGTGAGTAGTGGCTTGGCATATGGCATTGATGAAGCTGCTCACCAAGGAGCATCAGCACATCAACGTACAATTGCAGTAACAGGAACTGGTTTAGACAGTACCTACCCTGCTCAAAATAAAAAACTTGCAGAACATATTTTGGCTCAAAATGGCGCGATTATTACTGAATTTTTGCCTGGAACACCCCCATTACAACAGCATTTCCCACGTAGAAACCGAATTGTCAGCGGTTTGAGTTTAGGCGTGTTAGTGGTAGAAGCTACATTAAAAAGTGGTTCTCTCATCACTGCGAACAAAGCTGCTGAACAAGGTAAGACTGTATTTGCCATTCCTGGTCATATTTACAGTGAGTTTCATCAAGGTTGCCATCAACTTATTCGTGAGGGAGCAATTTTAGTCGATCATCCTGAACAAATTATTGAAGACCTTGCTTTACCTACTCAATGGCAAAGTCAGCAACAAAACTCCACCGAGGAGGCTGTAGTTTCTAGTACTCCAGAAATTCCTGAGCATTTAATTAACCTTTATCAATCTTTAGACTGGGTCGGACAAAATATTGATCAGCTTGTCTTACATCACTCTCAGCCTGTTGCAGAACTCACCTCTTCACTGATGGAACTAGAACTACTTGGTTTATGTATGCAACAATCAGGATTGTATTTACGTTGTCGTTCTTAGTATTGGAGCGCACAATAGCAATTCTGTCTGATTGAAAGGAAGAGTATTACCATGATTACCACCTCAGTTACCGAAGCAGCCGAATGTTTACAACAAGGTCAAGTTTTGGCATATCCAACTGAGGCAGTTTGGGGGCTAGGTTGCGACCCTTTTAATGAGCAAGCTTTTCAAAAAATTCTTGAACTAAAGCAAAGGCCTATTGAAAAGGGTGTAATTTTATTAGCAGGTCATATTAGCCAAGTTGAGCACCTGCTAACTTCTCTACCTCAAACAACTCAACAAGAAATTATTGATTGTTGGACTAATCATCAACCTTCAGAAAGAGCAACAACTTGGCTATTACCTGCTGGCGAACATATTCCTTCATGGATTAAAGGTGAGCATCCTCTTGTCGCTGTTCGAGTCACTACACATCCTTTATGTGTGGCATTATGTAATGCTTTTCATGGCTTTATTGTCTCGACTAGTGCGAACCCAAGTGGACAAGAACCTGCGCACTCACTACAGGATGCCTGCCAATACTTTGGTTCACAATTAAACTATCTGAATGGTGACTTAGGCCAGAGCCAACAACCAAGCCGAATCATTAACGCTCTTACCAGAGAGATTATTCGCGCCTAATTTCAAACAAAAAAAAGCTCAGTTATATAGGGATAACTGAGCATAAAAAAGGATGGGTATATACCACATCCAGAGGGTTTGGATATCTGTGGAACAAAAGGTAATTTACAAAGAAAAGAGCGCCTTTCGTAGTGGCCGCTATTATGTGGTAAGAGGTTCAATGAGAGAAATATATTATTTCTCTAAAAAAAGCATGAAAAGTGTAGGGAATTTGCGGTTTTTTGCCTATAAATTAAAATTATATTAATATTTTTACTCGGCTTTTTTAATATTTATATTACAAGCTATTTTTATAAACTATTTATAAATCATATAGAAAAACTTTAACTAAGAAAAAATTGGCATATTTTTATGAGTTTTTTTCAAAATATGCCATAGTTTTTTTACCAACTTTAGTTTTGTTCTTGCATTAATTCACTCTTTTTAGGACTCACCTTCTTCTGAGCCATAATGATACCAATTAAAATAACAATCCCACCTAACGTGTGATAAATGGTCCACTGCTCAGACAACCAGACGCTTGCAATAACTGCTGTAAAGACAGGTACCAAGTTCATAAAAATACTTGTTCTATTAGGACCGAGTTGTTGAACAGCTAACATCCAAACTAACGGCGCAATGAGTGAAGCAAATACTCCTGCATAAATAGCACTTGGTGCATTTTCAACATTTAAAGCATCAAGTCCAAACCAGAGAATTAAAGGAATATGAAATATGACAGAAAAGCCAATCTGAACATATAAGCTTGTCATAATTGGTAGTGGCAACTGCCATTTTTTAAGGAATACTCCATAAAATGCATAGAAGAATACGGCAATAATCATTAATGCATCACCAAGATGTCCGCCACCACTTAAAAGCTTATTAATATTTCCTTGGGACATGACATATAGCAAACCTGCAAAAGACAAAATACTGCCAAAAACTGCAAAGCGGTTAGGCACATCTTTTAAAATGGCAAGCGAAACAAAGATCGTAAATATAGGAATAAATGCATTCACAATCCCCATATTGGTTGCACTTGTATAATGGGCAGCTGTATAAGCCAAACCTTGATAAAGTACCATCCCAAATGCACTTAACACAGCAAGCTTAGGTAAATATGGTATTACTAGTCGTCTTTGTCTCCACACAGACATAAACATAAATGGAGTCAAAATAATAAAAGCGATTAACCACCGATAAAAGCTAATGCTTACCGGAGAGATATAATCCGAGACATAGCGGGTGACTACAATATTTAAAGACCAAATCAATACTGCCAAAATGGGAAAAATAAACGCCCATTTGTGATATTTCATGACCTGACTCATAGCAATACACCATCTACAAAAGATGGTTTTATTTTGAAGAATGTCTTAATAAATTGAAATATCGTATTTCCGACATTGATATCGAACTTAGGACATTATCCTTTTTAGAATAATGTCCAAGCTTTCATGGCATGTTCTACAACTTTATGTAATTGATCAGTACTGGCACCGTCTCTTGCCTGAATGGTAAGGCCTTGAATGACAGTGGCATAAAAGTCCGTCATTTCTTGTAGAGGAGCATTAGATAGCAAATCACCCTGCTCAACACCTTGTTTGAGACGCTCCAATAATTTTTCTTTGGTTTTTATGCGCTTGTCTAATAGGTTCTGCTGCACATCTTGAGTTGCATCAGAACAATTCATGGCAGCAACCACCAACATACAACCAGCTGGTTTATTGGGTTGAACCAGTCGTTTTACGTTGTCATAAAGATATAACTCAAACGCAATTTTTGCAGTTTTTGCTTCTAAAAAGATGGTCTCAATAGGGCAGGCTTCATGAGCCAAATAGTAATCAATACTTTTATAAAACAGCCCTGCCTTATCACCAAAAGCACTATATAGGCTAGGTGCTGTAATTTCCAAAGCTTGTGTTAAATCACTAATAGACGTTGCTTCATAGCCATGCTCCCAAAAGAGCAACATTGCTTTTTGCAAAACCTCTTGTTCATCAAAGCATTTAGGACGTCCGCGCTTTTTTTTCAGCGTATCTTCTGTAAGAGCTAAATTCGTTTCATGCCTATTTGTCATAAAGATCACATCTATTTTTATAACAATCGTTATTAAATTAATTGACGTTCGATTTTTTATCAACTATTTTATTTTCATAATGATCGTTAGTTAATTAATAAATTGCCTTTCTTTACTCCAAATTTAGCCAAGTAAGGATTTCCTATGGACCAATCGTCTATCTCTAAAGCACGACCCACGACCTCTACTCAAGGAAGCTGGTTTGCCATTTTGGCCGTTTCTATCGCAGCATTTGCATTAGTAACAAGTGAATTTTTACCTGTTGGTGTTCTAAATAGTGTCGCAACTGATTTAAATATTTCTGTAGGTACAGCAGGCCTGATTATTACAGTACCCGGCATTATGGCAGCAATTGCAGCCCCTCTATTGCCTGTATCAGTGAAACAACTTGATCGGCGTTATGTACTTATCTTGCTGACAGCTATTATGGTTATTGCCAATACCATTACCGCATTTGCTGAAAACTTCCATGTTCTATTATTAAGTCGCTTAATTTTAGGTATTTCAATTGGTGGTTTCTGGGCGACCGCCATTGCTCTAAGTGGAAAATTAGCTCCCTCACACCTTCCTATTGCTAAAGCAACTGCGGTCGTGATGGCAGGTGTGACTTTTGCTACAGTTCTAGGTGTACCGATTGGAACTTGGTTAAGCGAGTTTTATGGCTGGCGTAGTGCTTTTGGAATTACTGCAGGCATTGGCTTAGTTGTTTTAATCTTACAATTAATCTTTTTACCTAAACTTGTACCAGATTCAGCAATTCACATGAAAGATTTGCCAGCACTATTACGCACTCCTAAAGCACGTAGTGGCATGTTGATTGTTTTATTGATCGGACTCGCTCACTTTTGTGCCTATAGCTATTTAGCACCTTTCTTTAAAAATGTTGCTGGTTTTAATGGGACAACTATTAGTTCATTATTATTGCTCTATGGAATTGCTGGTATTTTCGGAAATGCTTTTGCCGGATATAGTGGGAATCTAAATGTCCGTTATACATTAGCTTTTGTGGGTACATGCTTTGCAATCGTATTTTTTGGATTTCCTCTTTTTGCCGTTCATGAGTTTGGTGCTATTGTCTTAACCGCGTTATGGGGATTTGCATTTGGTGCCTTCCCTACCTCAGCGAATATTTGGATGTTTGTACATGCGCCAAATGCAGTTGAAAAAGGTATGCCGCTTTTTGTAGGTATGTTTCAGGTGATGATTGCGACAGGTTCATTATTAGGTGGATACGTAGTTGATCATTTCAATGAAAATACTTTAATTTATGGTGTATTAAGCTTCGTTGCCCTAGCATTACTGAGTACATTTACCTTAGCGAAAGGTCTTAACAACCCTAAAGCTACTTGTGAAAATTAAAATATGAGTCAGAGCATATAGATGAACAATGAGGATCAGCAATTTTCATTATTAAACAGTATAGAAGTTCATGAATTTCTATACCAAAAAGAAGATATTGTTCGTCCTCATGCATCTCTTTGGGGAGATTTTAATTTCAGTTTAAATGGCATATTAGAAATGGAGATTGAAGAACAGCTATATCTTTCTCCACCTAGCTATGGTCTTTGGATTCCCCCTCAAACTGTTCATCAATCTACTCATATTGACCATGAAATTCACTATATCTGTATTCGACTACACCCTCGCTTATGTTCTATTTTAGGAAATAGCTGTCGATGCTTTAGTATTCAGCCTTTTTTTCGCACTTTAGTTTTACAAATTCTAGAGCAGCAAAAACAAACCGAACAACCTGAATATTTAGAACATCTTTTACAAGTTTTATTCGATCAACTCAAACAAGCTCCTGCATATTCACATTATTTACCGCAAACGCGGCATCCAGTTTTATTGCCTATCTTAGAAAAACTTTCAGATCCTTTACTTTTTGATCAGTCTTTACAACAGTTGCTACAAAACTTTTCGGTCAGTGATCGCCACTTATTACGTTTGAGTCAACAAGAGCTTCAGCTTTCGTTGTCCGAATGGAGAAATCGGGCCAAAATTGTTTATGCCATTCATCAGATTCGCCAACGGACGCCTATCAAGCGTTTAGCATATGATTTAGGTTATCAACATAGCTCAAGTTTTATTGAATTTTTTAAACGTTACACTGGGCAAACACCTATCCAAATCAGAAATAACTAGAATTCAGCGTATCTTTAAAAACTTTTTCTTTTTTGAACACGAATATTATTGCACTACCCCTCAATAGCAGTTAAAACAAATGCGTTACTTGATATCAATTACAATCTTTAGGAAAGACTCATGACACAATCCGTATATCACATTCCAGTAAAAGCCATTTCAGGCGAAACGGTTGACCTCGAACAATACAAAGGAAAAGTTTTACTTATCGTAAATACTGCTTCTAAATGTGGTTTAACTCCACAATACGAAGGCTTAGAAAAACTTTATCAAGCAAAAAAAGACCAAGGTCTTGAAATTTTAGGTTTCCCAGCAAACAACTTTAAAGAGCAAGAACCAGGTTCTGATGAAGAAATTCAACAGTTCTGTTCATTAAATTATGATGTTCATTTCCCTTTATTTTCTAAGGTTTCTGTAGTCGGCGAAGATAAGCACCCACTTTACCAAACTTTGACAGCGGCTCAGCCGGAACGCACTGGTGAAGGTCCTTTCCGTGAGCGTTTAGAAGGCTTAGGTATTCCAACCAACCCTGCTCCAGAAGTTTTATGGAACTTCGAAAAGTTTTTAATTAATAAAAATGGCGAAGTCGTAGCTCGCTTTGCTCCAAACCTAACAGCAGACGATGAACAAATCGTTAAAGCAGTTGAAGCAGAGTTAGCAAAATAATATTTTAAAGTGTGCGAAAGGGCGTTTTATACGCTCTTTTTTATGCTCTCCTCAAAGTGTTGTTCGTTTGCAAAAATACAATCTTTCTTCATATTTTATACCTATAGTATCTATTTGCTTTATTTGATGTTGTTTGTAGTTATGAAAAAAGTTTTACAGGGCGCATTTCTTCCTTTTGTAATTTTTGCCTCAGGCATGCTTTTACTCGGGTGCGATCAGGCACAAGACCATGCTACCGAACAAGAAAAGACTGAAATAACTGAACAGGCATCTGACCAGAACATTGAACAACAAGCAGCAGAAATTGCACCCAACAAAGCCGAACTTAAAAGCGGCAATATTTTTTATATGGTCCGCGACGCTGCTCATTTACAGCTTAAAGCTGGTGACTATGTTGAACAGCTTAAAGATACCCAGCTTGATGTTGAACAAGCCATCCAAGATAAGAATCAGAATGAACTAAAAACTACTGTCACTACGTTAAAACAGCAACTAGAAGGTTTAAATCAAGCACTTTTGACTTTAGATATCAAAAGTCAGGAAATTGAGAATATTCGCCAAAGTTTATTACATGCCAACCAACAAGCTCTTAGCATGCCATTACTCAATGGGAAATTAGATCAAATCAATTTTGACCAAATTGAAAAACAGCTTAATACCATTCAAATGGATATGGTGAAGCTTGCTGCCATGATTATGGCAGGAGATGAAAAGTCAGATTCAAAAACTGAATCTTAAAAAAACAACTTATAAAAAAAGCCACCTTACGGTGGCTTTTTCAATCTCAAACCGGCAATTATAGTGCGCGGTTTTTGATTTTACGGATAGTTTCAAGCTGTGCAGCTGTTTCTGCCAAGGCAGCCAACGCAGCAGCTGAGTCCAAATCACTCTTTTGGTTTGCAAGCAATTGTTCAGCATTTTTACGTGCTTCTAAAATTGCCGCTTCATCCAAGTTGTCTGCACGGATTGCAGTATCTGCAAGAACCGTTACAACATGAGGTTGAACTTCTAAAACACCGCCAGATACATAGACGATTTCTTCTGTACCATTTTCCAACTGAACACGAATCGGGCCCGGTTGAAGCAAGGTTACAAGTGGAGCATGTCCTGGCAAAATACCAAGCTCACCACCAGCACCTTTCGCGATTAACATCGTTACTGCGCCAGAGTAAATAGACTCTTTAACACTTACGACATCACATTGCATAGTCGCCATGAGATGATCTCCTTAAATTAGAGTTTCTCAGCTTTAGCAATCACTTCGTCAATACCACCAACCATATAGAACGCTTGTTCTGGGATGTGATCGTATTCACCAGCTAATAGACCTTTAAAGCCACGAATCGTTTCTTTAAGCGGTACTAATTTACCAGGAGCACCAGTAAACACTTCAGCTACGTGGAATGGTTGAGAGAAGAAACGTTGGATTTTACGCGCACGGTAAACAACCAATTTATCTTCTTCAGCTAATTCATCCATACCCAAGATTGCGATGATGTCTTTAAGCTCTTTATAACGTTGCAATACGTTTTGTACTGCACGCGCAATTTCATAGTGCTCTTGACCAACAACTAATGGGTCTAACTGACGTGAAGTTGAGTCAAGTGGATCGATCGCTGGATAGATACCAGAAGATGCGATGTCACGGCTCAATACTACTGTTGCATCTAAGTGAGCAAATGTAGTTGCAGGAGATGGATCTGTTAAGTCATCGGCAGGTACATATACCGCTTGGATCGATGTGATCGAACCAGATTTAGTAGATGTAATACGCTCTTGAAGAACACCCATTTCTTCTGCAAGTGTAGGTTGGTAACCTACCGCAGATGGCATACGACCTAACAATGCTGATACTTCAGTACCCGCAAGTGTATAACGGTAGATGTTGTCGACGAATAATAATACGTCACGACCTTTACCATTTTCGTCTTTTTGATCACGGAAGTATTCAGCCATAGTCAAACCAGTTAACGCTACGCGTAAACGGTTACCTGGTGGCTCGTTCATCTGACCGTAGACCATTGCTACTTTGTCAAGAACGTTAGAATCTTTCATTTCGTGATAGAAGTCGTTACCTTCACGAGTACGCTCACCAACACCTGCAAACACAGATAAACCTGAGTGAGCTTTCGCGATGTTGTTGATCAACTCCATCATGTTAACGGTTTTACCAACACCAGCACCACCGAATAGACCAACTTTACCACCTTTTGCGAACGGGCAAAGTAAGTCAATTACTTTAATACCAGTTTCTAAAAGATCAGTAGAAGCTGCTTGTTCAGCATAAGAAGGGGCTTGACGGTGAATCGGCAAACGCTCTTCAGTCGCTACAGGACCTGCTTCATCAATTGGGCGGCCCAAAACGTCCATGATACGACCAAGCGTAGCTGGACCTACTGGAACAGAAATCGGTGCATTTGTGCTAGTTACATTAAGGCCACGTTTAAGACCTTCTGTAGAACCCATTGCGATGGTACGAACAACACCATCGCCAAGCTGTTGCTGAACTTCTAATGTAGTTTCAGTACCGTCAACTTGGAGAGCGTCATAGATCTTAGGAACGCTATTGCGCTCAAACTCGACGTCGATAACCGCGCCGATGATCTGAATGATACGACCGCTACTCATTGCTGTCTCCTCAATTCAAACTTAATAATGTTAAACGGCAGCGGCACCGCCAACGATCTCGGAAATTTCCTGAGTAATCGCGGCTTGACGCAGCTTGTTGTAAATGAGTTGTAGGTCTTTAATCAATTGTCCTGCGTTGTCTGTCGCTGCTTTCATCGCGACCATACGAGCTGACTGCTCACATGCAACGTTTTCAATCACACCTTGATAAACCATAGACTCGATATAGCGAACCAACAAACCATTTAACAATTCTTCTGCTTCTGGTTCGTAGATATAGTCCCAACCATAAGTACGGTTGAGATCATCGCCTTCTTCTGCTGGTGCTAAAGGAACAAGTTGTTCTACTTTAGGCTGCTGAGTCATTGCATTAACGAAGCCATTTGATACGAGATAGATACGATCTAATTCGCCTTTATCAAATGCATCAAGCATAACTTGGACTGAGCCAGTTAACTGTTCCAAACTCGGCGCATCGCCAAGTTGGGTAGTTGCACCGAGCACTTTACCGCCGTAATTCTTAAAAAACGAAACCGCTTTTTGACCAATTAAAGCAAATTCAACTTCAATTGACTGCTGTTGTTGTGCTTTGACATGCTGCACAACTTTCTTGAACAAGTTAATGTTCAAGCCACCTGCCAAACCACGATCTGAAGACACTACGATATAGCCAACACGCTTAACTGGGCGGTCAACCATATAACGGTGTTTGTATTCAGGGTTTGCTTGTACCAAGTGAGCAATTACACGGCGCATATTATCGGCATACGGACGGCCCTGAGCCATGCGCTCTTGCGCACGACGCATTTTAGAAGCAGCTACCATTTGCATCGCGCGAGTAATCTTTTGCGTGCTCTTGATACTAGCTACTTTGGCGCGAATTTCTTTTAAATTTGCCATACGCTTAACCTAGTATTCGAAAGCTCTTTCGAGCTTCCGAAGGTTGATCCGTGAACCAAACTTAACTAAAACTAAACTTAGTAAGTTTGAGTCGCTTTAAAGCTTTCAATACCTGCTTTGATTGCTGCTTCGATGTCTTTGTTGTAATCACCAGTTTCATCGATTTGTTTCATCAACGGAGCATATTCTGAGCGGAAGTAAGAAATTAACGCAGCATCAAAGTCTACGATTTTCTTAACTTCTACGTCAGCCATGTAGCCTTCGTTAGATGCATAAACAGAAACAGCTTGGTCAGCAATTGAGTAAGGAGCATATTGTTTTTGCTTCATTAACTCAGTTACACGTTGACCATGTTCAAGTTGCTTACGAGTTGCTTCATCAAGGTCAGAAGCGAACTGAGCAAACGCAGCCAATTCACGGTATTGTGCTAAAGCAGTACGGATACCACCAGACAATTTTTTGATGATCTTGGTTTGAGCAGAACCACCAACACGAGATACA
This sequence comes from Acinetobacter sp. LT1, assembly GCF_059800965.1. Classification (NCBI taxonomy): domain Bacteria; kingdom Pseudomonadati; phylum Pseudomonadota; class Gammaproteobacteria; order Moraxellales; family Moraxellaceae; genus Acinetobacter; species Acinetobacter sp. LT1. The sequence goes on along the minus strand of NZ_JBBAXE010000014.1, from coordinate 84,312 downwards.
GAGATACCCGCGTTCACAGCAGGACGAATACCTGCGTTGAATAATGATGTTTCTAAGAAGATCTGACCGTCAGTAATCGAAATTACGTTCGTTGGTACGAATGCAGATACGTCACCTGCTTGAGTTTCAATAATTGGCAATGCAGTTAAAGAACCAGTTTGACCAGTTACTGCACCATTAGTGAATTTCTCAACGTAGTCAGCAGATACACGAGAAGCACGTTCAAGAAGACGTGAGTGAAGATAGAATACGTCACCTGGATACGCTTCACGACCTGGTGGACGACGTAAAAGTAATGAAATTTGACGGTAAGCAACAGCTTGCTTAGACAAATCATCATAAATAATAAGAGCGTCTTCACCGCGGTCACGGAAGTACTCACCCATTGTACAGCCAGAGTACGGAGCTAAGTACTGCATTGCAGCAGGATCAGCAGCCGCAGCAGCGACAACAGTTGTATACGCCATAGCGCCAGTTTCTTCTAGCTTACGTACAACGTTTGCAATTGTTGATTGTTTTTGACCAATCGCAACGTATACACATTTAATGCCAGAGTTTTTCTGAGCGATAATCGCATCGATCGCCATCGCTGTTTTACCAGTTTGACGGTCACCGATGATCAACTCACGTTGGCCACGACCAACAGGAATCATTGTATCAACTGATTTATAACCAGTTTGAACAGGCTCATCTACAGATTGACGCCAAATTACGCCTGGTGCTACTTTTTCAACAGCATCAGTTAATTTCGCATCAATTGGGCCTTTACCATCAATTGGGTTACCCAAAGCGTCGACAACACGGCCAAGAAGTTCAGGACCAACTGGAACTTCTAATACACGACCTGTACAACGAGCTTTTTGACCTTCTTGAAGGCTTAGGTAGTTACCTAAAACAACGGCACCCACTGAATCCTGTTCTAGGTTCAGTGCCATACCAAATAAGCCGCCGTCGAATTCGATCATTTCACCGTACATTGCATCAGCAAGACCGTGAATGCGCACGATACCGTCGGATACCATAACAATGGTACCTTCGTTTTTAGCGGTCGCGCTGGTGTCCAGATCTCCGATACGCTGTTTAATGAGCGCACTGATCTCGGATGGATTCAGTTGTTGCATTGCGCTATTCCTCAATCTTTTATTAGTTCAGTCTTCATCATTTGCATTATGCAAGAAGACGAGTACGCATTTTTTCAAGCTTGTTAAGCGCAGAATCATCTATCACTTGATCGCCTGCACGAATTACAACACCTGCAATAAGCTCAGGTTTAACTTCAACTGAAACAGTTACTGTACTGTTAAAACGCTTTTCTAAAGCAGATTTCAACAGTTGCTCTTGTTCAGCAGTTAACGGGAAAGCCGATTCAATCACGACATCCACATTGTTGTTATTCTGTGATTTAAGCTGTTCATATTCTGCTTCAATTTCAGGTAACAGCATTAAACGATCGTTATCTGCAAGAAGTGTCAAAAAGTTAGACACTGCTTGAGATTGATCTTCACCTAAAACTTTAGCAAAAAGCTTCACTTGCTCCGCAGGAGTAAGTTCAGGGCGATTTAAATAAGCGGAAAATGCTTCGTCTTGCACCGCAGCACTGAGCACTTGTAACGCATTCGACCAATTGTCTGTTGCACCTTGCTCAGAAGCATAAGCAAATGCTGCTTTGGCATACGGACGTGCCAACGTCAAGAGTTCAGCCATAATTCGCCTCGCTTAAAGTTTAGCAGCCAGCTGAGACAGCATGGCGTTATGAGCTTCTGCATCAACTTGCTGGTTCAGGATTTTTTCTGCACCAGTTACTGCCAAAGCAGCTACTTGTTGACGTAATTCTTCGCGAGCAGAATTGATTTCTTGATCAACAGCTTCTTTAGCCTGTTGACGAATACGCTCACCTTCAGCCGCAGCTTGAGTACGAGCTTCTTCGATCAATTGCGCTGCACGACGGTTCGCTTGTTCGATCAATTGAGCCGCTTGTGCTTTAGCTGCATCAAGTTCTTGCTTAACTTGCGCTTGTGCATCGGCAAGGTCAGCTTTCGCTTTTTCTGCTGCATTTAAGCCATCAGCGATTTTACGCTGACGCTCACTAATCGCATTGATTAGTGGTGGCCAAACAAACTTCATGCAGAATGCAACAAAGAATGCAAACGCAATCGCTTGACCAATCAATGTGAGGTTGATATTCATTGCAATTCCTCAAATAGTGGATTTAGGAATTAAGATGATTAACCTACAAATGGATTAGCGAAGATGAAGAACAAGCCAATACCAACACCGATCATAGGCACAGCATCAAGAAGACCCGCGATTAAGAACATACGAGTTTGAAGTTGTGGAGCCAATTCTGGTTGACGAGCAACAGCTTCTAAAAAGCGACCACCCAAAAGACCAAAACCAATCGCAGTACCCAAAGCACCGAAAGCGATCAAGATAGCAGATGCAATTGCAACTAGACCTAAAGTGAGTTCCATGAAAAATTCCTCAGAGGTTAGGTTATTACCAAATTAAATTAAAAAAATTCAGCCCAACCATCATTTGATAGTTAGGCAATACCATTAATGTTTTTCGCTTGCCATGCTCAAGTAAACGATGGTAAGCATCATAAAGATGAATGCCTGCAACGTGATTACAAGAATGTGGAAGATCGCCCAAGGCACAGACAACGCCCATTGAATCCAGAACGGCAATAAAGCAATTAGGATAAAGATCAACTCACCGGCATACATGTTACCGAATAGTCGGAGAGCTAATGAAATCGGACGAGCAAGGAATGTTACCAATTCCAAAATCAAGTTCACTGGAATAAGCAACGCTTTTGCAACTGGATTACTTGGGTTAAATGGGTTAAGTGCCAACTCGCCAACGAAACCACCAACACCCTTTTCGCGGATGCTGTAGAACAAGATAAGTACAAATACAGATAAAGACATACCTAAAGTAATGTTTGGATCTGTAGATGGAACGATCTTGAAGTAAACGTGGTGAGGGTCCATACCAAATACGTTTGCACCTACAAACGCTGCAACTTGAGGAATCCAGTCAACTGGGATCAAGTCCATTAAGTTCATGAGGAAAATCCACACGAAAATAGTGAGTGCAAGCGGAGCGATTAAACGTGATTTGCCATGAAAAGTATCACGGACACTTGAGTCAACAAACTCAATGATCATTTCGATTGCTGACTGGAATTTAGTTGGAACACCTGCATTTGCAGCTTTCGCAACGATCCAGAACATCAAACAGAAAATCACACCAAGGCCAATTGACCAACCCATTGAATCCAAGTGAATTGCAGTGAACCCCATCGAATGAGCTTCTTCAGCAGTCTCAGCCAATTTCCATGTACCGTCTGGCATTTTGCCATAGGTCATATTGGTCAAGTGATGCTTGATATACTCTGTCGAAGTGAGGGCATGTTCTTCAGCAGCCATAAATCACACCTGGTCAATGTCAATTACTAAAAAGAAGGAAAACGAACATCGGCGTACTGTCGATATCTCGCCACCCTCCAAAAAATCTTCAATTCTTCTTGTTTCTACACCCGTTTTTGTAGACGTGACACCCAAAACGGAGCGACCCACGACATTGCCTGAACGAGAATAAAACCAAACAGCAATGCTAACGGTGATAAAGGTTTAACATTGCTCAAAATCAAAATAAATCCAACGATCATGATTGCAAATTTGCCTAACATGCCCCTATACATGTTAGACAGCACTTGTTTTGATGCTCGTGCACCTGCTGTTCTGAAGGATTGCCACGAAAAATAACCCGTAGCAAGCCAGCAGACCAACGCACCAAGTGCCGCACTTAATGCTGCTGTCATGTCTTTTATGCTCCACGCTACAAGAGCGGAAACAGGGATCATACATGCTTGTAAGAAGACCAAAGCTTTTGCTAATCGTCGGTCAATCAAGCGACTAGTTTGGCTCATTATTTATCCACTCACAGCATAAATGCTTGACAAGTTTAGCTGATGATCGCTTTTAATCGCAGGCATTATAGAGTTACACCCCTGAACATGCAATCTTTTCCCGACTTTAGTCGGGGTTTTTCATGACAGGTGGTGCTGACGCTACAGTCAGCCTTTGTTTACTTTTTATCTTACTTTTGCGTACTTAACACACATTTATCAGTTTTTATTGCCAGTTTCTTCCATGCAGTGACGAAATCATCCTCATTATTCATGCTCTCGTCTACTGGTTGAAAAGTAATGTTACCTAATTTTTGATATTGACTCTTAGTGGTAAAACTCTCTGCCAACAAACACATCTGATTTTTTGGTCGACTATCATTAAGATACTTAATTTGAGCTGCTGTTGGTGCAACGTGAGGATCATCTGTTAAAGCACCAGCGAACTTTAAGTTTAGTGAGCGTTCTAAATATTGATAGGCATCATGATATGCCCAATACGGTTTGCCATTACTTGAACTATCGTAAGCTTGTGCCGCCTGCAACATTTTACGAGCAAACACATTGGCGTTATTCCAGTACTTTGCCTTATTTTCAGGGTGTTGCTGAGAGCGCAAAGCAGCAATAAAAAAGCCAATTCGAACCGCATTGTTTGGCTCTAACCAAACATGGGTATCTATTGTGTTAGGTAAAGCTGCACCACGTGTACTGCGCTGAGGCAAAACAGAAACGATGCCACTATCTAATAAGGCAATTGCTTTCTTATTATTACCTAGTAATTTATTTAGAGGTGCTTCATGGGCCTTACCCAACCAAATCACCAAAGAAGCATCATTAATTGCTTTACGATGCGCTGGGGTTAATTGTACGTCATGCCCAGTTTGTCCCTTTAATAAGAGTTGTGGTTCTTCAACCCCTTGAGTGACTTCTTTTGCAATCAGATAAATCGGGTGCGTAGAAACCACCAAACCCTGACTCCACCCTAACGTACTCAAAAGAGAGAACATACTGAAAACAAAAAAACGGAACATGACAGACCATCAATTTAAATTAGCTCGAAGCATGTTATAATATAACAAAGTTACAAAAATACCTAAGATTAATCGAATGAAGCATCGCTTCATGCTAATATTCCGTTAAAAATTCGAGGTTATCCCTATGAGTTCCTGCTTGCATGAACATCATGATTCTTTGCATGGTGTGCATGATCACCATAATGTCGCAAGCCGTTTAGCTGAAGCAGAAAGTTTATGTTCTGCGACTGGCGCACGCCTTACACCTTTGCGCAAAGAAGTTCTGGAACTCATTTTAAATGCGTCGGGTCCAATGGGTGCCTATGACTTATTGGCACGTATAAAAAGGCAAACCGATCGCCCTGCTGCGCCTCCAACTGTATATAGAACTTTAGATTTCTTATTAGAAAAAGGCCTCATTCACCGCCTAACTTCTATTAATGCGTATATTCCTTGCTGCCACCCGCGTGAAGGCCATCAAGCAGCATTCCTGATTTGTACCGAATGTCATATGGTTAAAGAAGCTTCTTCTCAAGGCCTCACACACCAGCTTGACCAGCTTGCAGCTTCAGATGACTTCGTGGCTCAACACAGCATTATTGAAATTTCGGGGAAATGCCAACAGTGCCGCACAACTCCTTAAATCCTGTATTAATTCAGCTTGAGCAGGTTTCTGTTCATCGTGATGATCGGGATATATTAAAGAAAGTTGATTTTGCCCTACATCAAAATGAAATTGTGTCTTTAATTGGACCCAATGGTGCAGGCAAATCAACACTAATTAAAGTTCTACTCGGTATTCTTCAACCAAGTAGCGGGCGTGTTATTAATCATAAAAAACTTAAAATGGCTTATGTGCCACAAAAGTTTAATCCTTCACACAGCCTTCCTTTACGTGTTCAGGACCTTCTTGATTTAGAAAAATGCAGCCCTGCCCTTCGTCAGGAAATTATTCAAGACACAGGTATTTCAAAGTTACAACAATCAAAAGTACAACAACTTTCAGGTGGGGAACGCCAAAGAGTACTATTGGCTCGTGCACTGCTTCGTCAGCCAGATATTTTAGTTCTTGATGAACCCATGCAAGGCCTAGATATTCAGTCAGAAGCGGAACTTTATGATTATGTTCGTAGCCTGCCAGAACGATATAGTTGTGCGATCCTAATTGTTTCTCATGACTTACAATGGGTGATGCAAGGAACACACCGTGTAGTGTGTTTAAATAAACATATTTGCTGTAGCGGGCTGCCCGAAAATATCCAACAACATCCTGAATATCAGGCAATATTTGGAACTCAAAGGGTTTTCTATCAACATCATCATGACCATTGTGCTCACGGTGATGCTGCACACCCCTGCCCTCATAATGACCGTCCTCATATTCACCCAGAACCGGAAGCTTAAGCCATGATGGAATGGTTACAATTATTGTTACCCGCATGGATTATGGGAACTCTGCTAGTATTTTTAACCGCACCCCTGGGTTGTTTAATGCTTTGGAGACGCATGTCTTTTTTTGCTGACACGATGGCGCACGGAACACTACTTGGGGTAGCTATTGCGGGAGCTTTAAGTCTTCCATTATGGCTTGGTGTTGCAGGTACGGCGGTTTTATTGGTAGGCGTTTTATGGGCCTTACATGACAACCGTTTACCCAATGATGCTCTGCTAGCCTTATGTTCAGCGACATTACTCTGTAGCGGTTTACTATTTATTCAACATGTTCCAAGTTTAAGGCCAGAGCTTTTAAGTTATTTGTTTGGCGATTTACTGAGTATTGATTGGCCAGATCTTCCTGTTTTCACTTTAATTATTGCGATATCACTCGTAATTCTTTACCGTTTTTGGCAGCCACAAATACAGTTTGCAATTGATCCAGATATCGCAATTAGTGAAGGGGTGAATGCAAACTGGCAACGCCTTATTTTTATGCTGTTATTAGCCTTATTTACAGTTTTAGCTTTGCGTGCCGTAGGTTCTTTGCTAATGGGCGCATTACTCGTAATACCAGCCTTAAGCGCTCGTCTATTGGCAAACTCACCAAAGCAAATGGTTATTTGGGCATTCGTGTTAGCCCAGCTCGGTGTTAGTGTCGGTTTATGGTCAAGTGCAGCACTTAATATCTCTACAGGTCTTAGTATCGTTTTATGTATGGCATTAAGTTTTGCCGTTATTTTTATAACTCAAAAACTAAAAAATCAGACACAGGCGGCCTAAGTTAGGACGCCTGATGAACTGTGCTCAATAATAAAGCCGCACAGCTAAACATCACAGCAAAGCCCCGATTTAAATATTTTTGCTGTCTAGGGGATCGAAGTAATCTTAAAACCTTGGATGCCAGCCCCGTATATCCAGCCATTACAATCAAATCGATCGTAATCATAGTAGCCGCCATAATTAAATATTGTATCCATTGAGGCTTACTTAAATCTAAGAACTGCGGTAAAACCGCCAATAAAAATACGATCGCTTTAGGATTGCTAATATTAACCACAAAACCATTTAATAGCAGAGCTAAAGCAGACTTATCTCTTTTTTCTTGTTGAATTTCTATATCTTTTACAGGTGCTGTCCACTGCAAATAGGCCAAATACAATAAATAAGCTACGCCAAACCACTTAACGGCCTGAAAAGCTAAAGGAGTTGTGGCAAATAAGACCCCAACACCTGCTGCCACCACCATAATTTGAAGCACTAAGGCAACTTGCAAACCGATTGCATTCCAGTAACCATGTCTAAAACCATAGTTTAGACCACTCGACATTGAGGCAATAGCTCCCGCACCCGGAGAGACACTAATGACCCAACAGGCCAACATATAGGCAAACCAAACTTGCAAAGACATAGTAAAAATAGACAATAAAAGTGGAATTATACTGTTTTATAAAACTATATTGATGAGAATTCAAACAATAAAATCAAGAAATAGACTACTAACCGCTCTTCGCATCAGGCACAATAATTAAAGCTCATACTAAATTATAATTGAGGAGATACCTTCCAATGACTGCTCAATCTGTCATTTTGCCGTTGCCATCAGATCATGCCCGATTTATTGTTCTTCGTTTAAAAGACTTATCAATTGATGAATTAAAAGAACAACTCGAAGCGTTGTTTGAAACACGCGACCGTCTCATTACTCAGCATTCAGACGCGCAAATTAAAACAGCAGTCGCTTTTGGTCCAGAACTTTGGAAACAACTTTACAGTCAATCTCCTGCTGGCTTTAAACAACTTGAACCAGAAAACGGCGCATTCAATATGCCAGTCGTACCAGCTGATGTCCTCATCCATATTGCTAGTATGCGTTCTGATATTTGTTTTGCATTAAGCCAAGCATTTTTTGAAGGTATTAAAGATAAAGTGGAAGTTCTTGATGAGCGTGTTTGCTTCCGCTATTTTGATGGCCGAGATATTACAGGCTTTATAGACGGCACAGAAAACCCTCAATTTCCAGATGACCGCGCAGAAACAGCCCTATTGCCAGAAAGCGCGGGAGTTTTTGCTGATGGCAGTTTCATTTTCGCGCAGCGCTATGCACATAACTTAGAAAAATGGAAAAAACTAAAAGTTGATGCTCAAGAAAATGTCATGGGTCGTACTAAGCTTGAGTCAATTGAACTGGATGATGACGTTAAACCAGAAAATGCCCACGTTGCCCGTACTGTTGTCGAAGATGATGAAGGCGAAGAAATGGAAATCTTGCGTCATAGTCTGCCTTATGGTGACGGCCGAGGTGATCAAGGTTTATTTTTCATTGCCTACACCAAGGACCTGAACATTATTGATGCCATGCTAAAACGTATGTTCGGTACAAGTGGAGATGGTATCCATGATCGCCTATTGCATTTCGTGACACCACTAGACGGCGCATATTACTTTGCACCTAGCGAAGAGTTATTAGAAGAAGTTTTAGAAGACTAAAATAAAAAAGAGGAGCTTAAGCTCCTCTTTTTACGTTCTCAACCTTAGAAAGGAATACGCTTATATTTGCGGTATTCAGGTTTCCAGAATGATTGATCTATTTTTTGCTGTAGTAAGTCATCACTAATCGTTACAGCCACGCCATCTGCCATGGCAGCTTTCGCAACTTCAAATGCAATCACTTTAGAGACTTGCTGAATTTCCCCTAAAGGTGGTAATAAATCAGCTTGCGGATCTTTTAGTAGAGGTGAGCAATTCGCTAAAGCACTACTTGAAGCCATTAACATATTTTCAGTAACGCGTTTAGCACCCGATGCCACCACACCCAGCCCAATGCCCGGGAAAATGTACGAGTTATTACACTGAGAAATATTATAAAGTTTGCCGTGATGATTCACAGGAGCAAACGGACTACCTGTTGCGATTAACGCTCTACCTTCAGTCCACTCCACAATATCTGCTGGCACAGCTTCAACACGTGAAGTTGGGTTAGACAATGGCATGACAATTGGTCGTTCACAATTCGCTGCCATGGTTTTAATAATCTCTTCTGTGAAGAGACCCGGTTGACCAGAAACGCCAATTAACACTGTAGGCTTAGCATTTTTAACAACATCAAGGAGTGAAATCACTTCTTCAATATTGCCCCATTGATCAACCACCTCAGCTTTTTGCGCCAATTTGCGTTGGAAGTCCAATAAGTTTGGCTGGTTTTCGGTAATCAAGCCAAAACGATCAACCATATAAACGCGTGCACGTGCTTCAGAATCAGTCAGGCCTTCAGCAACCATTTGCGCAACAATTTGCTCTGCAATACCGCATCCCGCAGAGCCCGCGCCTAAGAAAGCAATTGTTTGATCTTTTAATTGCTTGCCTGCTGCACGACTTGCAGCAATCAAACTACCTACAGATACCGCTGCTGTTCCTTGAATATCATCGTTAAAACAACAAATCTTATCGCGATATTTTTCTAAAAGTGGCATCGCATTTTTTTGTGCGAAATCTTCAAACTGAATTAATGCTTTTGGCCAACGACGCTTTACAGCTTCAATCACCATATCGACAAATGCATAATATTCATCACCACTAATACGTGGCTGACGCCAACCCATATAGATCGGATCATTTAACAATTGTGGATTATTTGTCCCCACATCAATTGTGATTGGCAATGTATAGGCTGGACTAATTCCGCCACAAGCGGTGTAAAGTGAAAGCTTCCCAATAGGAATACCCATACCACCAATGCCTTGGTCACCAAGACCTAAGATACGCTCACCATCAGTAATGACGATCACTTTTACATTATTTTTATTTACGTTTTGCAAAATATCATCAATCACATCACGATCTGGATATGAAATAAAAACGCCACGATGACGACGATAGATATCGGAGAAACGCTGACATGCTTCACCCACTGTTGGGGTATAAATAATCGGCATCATTTCTTCAAGATGATTTTCGATTAAATGATAGAACAAGGTTTCGTTGGTATCTTGGATATTACGCAAATAGATATGTCGATTGATATCATCAGTAAAAGCGCAATATTGCTGATAAGAGCGCTGGCTCTGCTCTTCAATAGTTTCAATAATATGGGGGAGTAAACCGTGTAAGTTAAAGTTACTTCTTTCTTCTTCAGTGAAAGCCGAACCTTTATTTAAGAGTGGTAACTCTAAAAGTGTAAAACCTGCATATGGAATATAAAGGGGATGTTTACTTGGGTGTCCTGATATCATTGCCTATCTCATTTTCCAGCTTAGAGTAGAGAAAAACACGTTTTGTATGGTCTCTAAAACTCTTTGTGCGTATAAGCTTAAGCCTAATTCGATCAAAATAGATATTTTAAACCGTGATGTTAAAATTAAACACTATTTAGCTAAAACATGTTTAAAAATAAATAATAAAAATCAGTATTTTAATATTTTTATGATTTTAAAAATTTCTTTTATTTTCTCAACTTTAAAAGCCATAATTATATGATTTAGCGGAAACAGGTATTTCCTCAGGAAATAATATTCAATTAAACACATAATTTATTCATTAAAATTACCCAAAAGGCTTGTAATTCTTCATTTCTAGAATAATTAGACGATTCATCAACCGACATTCATTTAAAAAATAATCATCAGTAATTTGCATAAAGAATTATTGGAATATTAAATCCCCTCCCCTAAGTCATCGGAAATTTGCTATATTTGACGTTTTTCTGCGACATCTATTTTCGATTGATATGAATACGGCAATACAAGCAGCTCTCGACCATGCAGTGCAAACTCTTCAACAAGAAGGGGTGCTTCCTTCCGACTGGAAAAACACAAGCAACTTAACACGCACCAAAGACCGAAGCCATGGCGACTTTGCTTCTAATATTGCCATGATCGGCTCGAAAGCTGCTGGTATGAAACCACGTGATTTAGCTGAGAAAGTTCTCGCTGCATTACCAGAAGTGGCAGATATCAGTAAAGCTGAAATCGCAGGACCCGGATTTATTAACTTCTTTTTAAATGCAGACCAGCGTTTTGCTATTCTTGATCAAATTCAAGCACAAAAAGAAATTTTTGGTCGTAGCCAAGCAAATGCAGCGAAAAAGATTCAAGTCGAATTTGTTTCTGCAAACCCAACGTCTAGCCTACACGTAGGTCATGGTCGTGGTGCGGCATACGGTATGACTGTTGCTAATTTACTTGAAGCAACAGGTGCTAAAGTTGACCGTGAGTACTACGTGAATGATGCTGGCCGTCAAATGGATATTTTGGCGACTTCTACTTATTTACGTTATTTGGAACTACTTGGACAAGACCTTGTATTCCCTAAAAATGCATATCAAGGCGATTACGTTAAAGAAATCGCACAAGGCATTATTGATAAAGATGGCGATGCTTACGTTCGTGAAGTTGCACATGTTTATAAAGACGTACCAGAAGATGTGCAATATGCTGAAGAGCTAGATAGCGAAGGCAACAAAGTTGTGTTATCTGGTGATAAAGAAAAGCATATTGATGGCCTTATTGCCAACTCACAACAATTATTAGGTGAAGGCTACCGTGTATTCCACCAAGCTGCTCTTCACGCCATTTTAGATGATATTAAAGATGACCTTGCTGACTTTGGTGTAACGTTCAACCAATGGTTTAGTGAAGCATCGCTTAGTGCAAAAATTGATGAAGCTTTAGAAACACTTGACCAACGTGGCTTCCTTTATGAAAAAGATGGCAACATCTGGTTTAAATCGACTGAATTTGGCGATGAAAAAGACCGTGTTGTTAAGCGTCGTAATGGTCAAACGACTTACTTTGCATCTGACATTGCATACCACTTAAATAAACTACAACGTGGTTATACTGACCTAATCGATATTTGGGGTTCTGATCACCACGGCTATATTTCTCGCGTAAAAGCGGCGATTGATGCAATGGGTTACGACTCTAAGAAATTGACTGTTCTTTTAGTTCAGTTCGTAAGTTTATGGCGTGGCGGCGAGATGGTTCAAATGTCTTCTCGTTCAGGTCAATTCGTGACTTTACGTGACTTACGTAAAGAAGTGGGCAATGACGCAGCTCGTTTCTACTACGTAATGCGTAAGAGTGAACAACACATCGACTTTGACCTTGACCTTGCTGTTTCACAAAGTAAAGACAATGCTGTGTACTATATTCAATATGCACACGCACGTATTTGTCGTATGTTAGAAAAAGCAGCAAGCACAGATTTACAATTCGATGTAAACGCTGCTCGTCCACATGCAGCTCGCTTGTCTCTTGATGCAGAAACTGAGATTCTTGCTAAACTGGCAGCATACCCAGACGCGGTATTACGTGCTGCAAATGCATATGAACCTCATCAGGTTGGTAACTACTTAAAAGAGTTAGCTGCCCTATTCCACGGTTGGTACAATGAACATAAAGTATTAAGCGATGATGCAGAGCTTACACAAGCCCGTTTATTGCTTTCAATCAATGTACAACAAGTGCTTCGTAATGGTTTAGAATTACTTGGTGTATCTGCACCAGAATCTATGTAATAAATATATTGCATGACAGCAAATTAAAGGTCATGCAATATAGTAAGCGGTGGTTTGTATAGTTAAAATATCAATACAAACCACTGTTTTTAGCATCGTAAGACGAGACTCAAACTCGAATTAAAAAACAATCAAAATACAGAGGAATAATCCACGTGTTTGGCAAAACGCAACGCGGTGTATCTGAAAGACCTAATAAGCCTAAAAAGCCCATAATTCCCAAATGGTTAGGGACACTTGTCGCTATTTTGGCGGTCTTATGTATCGCTGTAATGCTTATGCTTTGGAAACCTTGGCAACCTGTTCCTGCGAAAAATCAGATTACTTCTGAACATTATCAAGAAGAAGATACTAATAAAGACTATCGCTTCTACGACCTATTGCCTCAACAACAGGTTACCCCTATTCCTGAACAAGCGATCCCTGAAAGTAAAAATCAAGGCACTGCTATGATCGTTGAAGCACCAAGTACCACTCAACCAGCCGCCTCTGAAAGTGTAGGAATTGATCCGAATCAGTCAGCTACAACTCCTCAGCAACCTACCTATATTTTACAAGTTCGTAGTTATAACGATCCTGATCAGGCTGATGCCCGCCGTGCAGAAATCATTTTAAATGGCTTATCTGCGGACGTAGTCAAAAGTACTGAAAACGGACAAACATGGTATCGCGTTATTTCTGGACCGTATGATACTCAAGATGCTGCCTTGGCTGCTCAGCAGACCTTACAACACAGTGGCATTGACTCAATCGTGATCAAACGCAAGTGAAAATAAAGAAGGAACAAATATTTGTTCCTTTTCTTTTAAATATCAGCACAATTCCTTTCATTAGAACCCATTCCCTTTTGTTTCGCTTTCTGAAATGCGGGTCTTTGCTGAATACGATGTAAAAAAGCCTGAATATTAGGGTATTTCCCTTGCAAACGTGATTGCAAAGCTTCCAGTGGGAAACTCATTTGAATATCAGCAAATGAAAAATCACCTGCGAAATATTCATGCTCTGCCAAATAGTTTTCTAAAAAACTAATATGATCTTTCATACGTGGGCGAACAAAATTTGCCTTCACCCCTTCCGTGATTTTTCTAGCTACTGGTTGAATTAACCATGGCACATGCTTGTTTACACTATTCATGACCAAAGTCATGACTAATAACGGCATAAGTGAACCTTCTGCATAGTGCATCCAGTAAATATACTGCTGTAAATCTTGTGGCTCTGTAGGTTTAAATTGTTGCTTCTGATCATAACGCTGCTGTAAATATTCTAAAATCACAGCTGATTCTGCGATGACTTGTTCATCATCAGTCAAAATCGGAGCTTTACCTAAAGGATGAATACATTTCAATGTTTCTGGAGCGGAATAGTTAGGTAGACGTTGATAATAATGAATATCATAATCTAAGCCCAACTCTTCTAAAGCCCATAGAATTCGAAACGATCGCGAACATTCCAGGTGGTGTACACTAATCATGTTATTGCCTGCTTTTATTTTTCTTTTTTACATAAAAAACAGCATTTGAACATGCTGTTTTATTCCATTTGTGGGATGGATATAAAATCATCCACCTCAACAAAATAGCATTTTTACGCTGTAACAAGCACAGTATGAATGTCTAAACTACGTAACAAAGTTTTAGTGACTGGGGTTTTACCGCATACCGCTAAGATTTTTTGTTGAAGCTCTTCGTTTGGCAAGTCTTTAAAAACAATACGACGTTCTATATGTTCTTCATGTTCTCTATTGGTATGAAAATCGATTTCAACCGAAAACTCACCAAAATCATAACCCTTATGCTTTGCGTACATTCTTAAAGTAATGAGCGTACACGCGGCTAAACTTCCAGTGAGCAAATCATATGGCGCTGGGCCTTGATCTTGCCCTTCTAACTTTTCTGGCTCATCACAAAAATATTGGTGACGACCACTGGTGATTTCGCCCTTCCATTGTTCAGCAAGGGGCTTTGCTTTACTGCTTGCGATTACTGCTGTCATTTTGATGCTCTCATTTGATCTGGAAGAACAGGGGCTTCTAAACGTGCACCAACATAATCTGGAATTTCACCAAAACGTGCATCATGGTTAATCCATTGCTCACGGGCTTCTTTTAAATCATCCATTGTACGTGCAACAAAGTTCCACCATAGCAAAATTGGAGTCTCAAACGGTTCACCACCAACTAACAGCACACGGTTCCCTTTCTTTACTTCAATTTCGATCTCACTAAGACCAGTATCTAATACCACCATGTTGTCAGCCGTTAACTCATGGCCATTCACATGGGCAACACCATCTAATGCCATAAAACCATATTCAAACTCAGGATTTAATGGAATGCGGGTTTTAGTATCTTCGGTAGCAATGAGGTCAACACCCACTAACGGTGTATGTACAACTACTGGAGAAGTAGTTGCCAAATATTCACCCACAAGCACGGTAAACTCTAGACCGTCTTTCTCAACAACAGGCAGTTCAGGATAATGTTCAAATTTCGGATCCATGTTGCGCTTAGCATCTGGTAAGGCAATCCAGAGCTGAGCAGCGTGCATTTGAGTTTCTGTATCAGGTGCAACTTCTGTATGTGAAATTCCGTGACCTGCCGTCATTAAATTAACTTGTTTAGGTCGAATCAGTTGTTTTGAGCCTAGACTATCGGTATGCATCATGGTGCCTTCAATCATCCACGTGAAGGTTTGCAAACCAATATGAGGATGAGGACCAACATCTAAACCATCACCCGCCGGAAAAGTTACTGGGCCCGCATGATCTAGGAAACACCACGCACCAATCATTCGTTTTTGTCGGCTAGGTAAAGCCCGCTTAATGACTGTCCCCTGTCCAATTTCAGCAGAGCGAATTGGAAATTCCTGAATAAACTGATTGGCAAATTTTTCGCAATCCTTTGAATCAGAAATATCGTAATCATTATTATTGCTCATGATATTACTCTCTTTTACCTATGCTTTTGCAATGAGTCGTTGTAATGATCTTAACAATACACTCATTATTCAATATAGTCTTTTAGTAATACACAGGGTGCTATGAATGAGACAATCATTTGTTAATTACATAAAATTAAAGCTGCATTGAGCAGCTTAAGATGATTGAGTTTTAACGAGCTGTTTTAGGTTTTTCATAAATTGACCAAATTGTGGGAGAAACTCTTGAAATAGTGGGTGGTCACGGTTTTCAAGCATAACCTCACTAAAAAGTTTTAGCCCAACTCCAAAAGATTTTGTTGTTTCATCATCAAAAAAATCTGCTTTTTTTAAGCGTTCAACAATTTCAAAAATATCGTCATGATTTCCCGCATAGAATTCAAGGCGTTCAGTATAAGTTGAAGCTTCTCCTTTTGCATTTTTTAAGTGTTGTACCGTGACATGATATTGATGTTGTTTCATATATAAATTCTCTCTTAAAAATTAATAACTTTGAAAAATTTCAACTTGTTTAAGGTCGATTTATAGCCGCCCAATAGCAACAGCAGCCTGATCAATTTTTTCGGCAATTTGATAAATGTGCTCTTGCTGTAAACCTGCCGAGTTCAACTTCAAACGCAAGGCTGTTTTTAGGTTTTCCATTGCACGGTGAATTTCGATTAATTCATCATTACTGTGGATTTCTCGTCTTAAGCGTAGTTTTTCTAATAACTCGTTCAACTTGTCTTGTTGTTCAGTTAAGTAAGCCTTCCCAAATTCCGTGATTTGATATTGCTTACGCTCTACATCCAGCAAATTAATCAAATTCATTTCTTCAAGACTTGTTAATGTTGGATAAATTGTTCCTGCGCTTGGCGTATAGCCATCGCCTACCAAATCACTTATTTCTTTAATGATTTCATAGCCATGCTTTGGGTTTTGCTGAATGAGATGAAGTACCAAAAGTTTCATGCGTCCAGCTTCAAAAAGTCTTCCACGGCGTCCCGAACGATGATGTTCTGATTGTTGTTTCATCTCTAAAGATTCTCTAATGTGTTTAATTTATGTATATTACGATATATCTTAATATATCTTTGATCAAGTAAAAGTAATAAGAGTTGATCTATTGCTTTGATAGTTATCAAAATTAATTTTGAGCTTTAAAAGCTAAGTAATAAAAAAGGACGCTAATGCGTCCTTTTCTTTAACAATAAACAGCGGAAAATTATTCCCACTCAATCGTTGCTGGTGGTTTAGATGACACGTCGTATACAACACGTGATACATCTTTAATTTCATTCATAATACGTGTTGAGATTTTATCAACTAATTCGTATGGCAAATGTGCAAAACGAGCTGTCATAAAGTCAACTGTTTCAACTGCACGAAGCGCAATTACCCATGCATAACGACGACCGTCACCTACTACGCCAACTGACTTAACTGGTTGGAACACAGCAAATGCTTGAGCAGTTTTATCATACCAACCGCTGTCACGAAGCTCTTGCATGAAGATGTCATCAGCAAGACGAAGAATATCAGCATATTCCTTCTTCACTTCACCCAAAATACGAACACCTAAACCAGGGCCCGGGAATGGATGGCGGTAAATCATGCTATGTGGCAAGCCAAGTGTAGTACCTAATTTACGAACTTCGTCTTTGAACAAGTCGCGTAAAGGTTCTACCAATTCAAATGCTAAATCTTCTGGTAAACCACCCACGTTGTGGTGTGATTTAATTACGTGTGCTTTACCTTGTTTGCTTGCAGCAGATTCGATTACGTCTGGGTAAATCGTACCTTGTGCCAAGAATTTCACGCCATCAAGTTTACGTGCTTCTTCAGCAAATACCTCAATGAATTCACGGCCAATGATTTTACGTTTTTTCTCTGGATCAACTTCACCAGCCAATGCAGTTAAGAAACGTTGTTCAGCATCTGCACGAATAACACGGATACCCATGTTTTCAGCAAACATTTGCATCACTTGATCACCTTCGTTTAAACGAAGTAAACCATTATCAACAAATACACATGTTAACTGGTCGCCAATTGCTTTGTGTAAAAGCGCAGCAACGACAGATGAGTCAACACCACCAGAAAGACCTAAAAGAACTTTTTCATTACCGATTTGTTCACGTAATTGTTCTACACGTAAATCAATGATGTGTTCAGGCGTCCAAAGACCGCCACATCCACAAATTTTATGAACGAAGTTTGCAAGTAACTCTTCACCTTTTGCCGTGTGTGTTACTTCTGGGTGGAATTGCACGCCATAAAAACGACGCGCTTCATCACTTACAGCAGCAACTGGACAGCTTGGTGTGCTTGCAGTAATGGTAAAGCCTTCTGGAATCTGGCTAACTTTGTCACCATGACTCATCCAAACATGAAGTTGGTTTTCACGGTCTTGTAAGTTACCAATCAGTTGATCGCGTTTAACGATATCAACTTCGGCATAACCAAACTCATGTACAGTACCCGGCTCAACTTTACCGCCTAACTGTTCAGACATGGTTTGCAAGCCATAGCAAATACCCAATACTGGAACGCCTAACTCAAACACTACTTGTGGTGCGCGAGGGCTACCTTCTTCATGCACACTCTCAGGTCCACCTGACAAAATAATGCCATTTGGCTTAAAAGCACGAATGTCTTCTTCAGACATATCAAAAGCATACATTTCAGAGTAAACACCAGCTTCACGTACACGACGTGCAATGAGCTGACTATATTGAGAGCCGAAATCCAGAATCAGGATACGATCTTCAGTAATTTGAGTATTGGTAGTCATGACAAACCACTAAATGGCAAAAGAATTAAGCGCGCCATTTTAACATTTTTCGCGCTTGGACGCACCGCAAATCATCATATATCTTATTTTTTTCATATCAGAATCATTTCTATAATTGAATTGTTTGATATAAATCAAAATTTACTTATATTTATCAACTGTATGGGTTACGCTTAAAAACTCCATGTGTATTGATAAATTCATCACATTCTATGCAACATCGTCTTGGATTTGATGTTAAGATGAGCCGATAAAACAGGCATTACCATGGAAAGGTAAATACCATAAGCGATATTTGTCTGTGCTTAAACAATTATCCATTTTTATGGCTTGTTGCCCCCTATCAAAATCAATAGAAATCTAAGGAACAACAATGCTTCAAACTATGATTGCAGATTTCCAGCAACATTTTTGGTTGTATGTCTCTATTCCTTTTATGAGTGGTTTAATTGGCTATATCACCAAGGTGGTCGCCATCCAGATGATGTTTTCACCACTTGAATTTAAAGGTATTAAACCATTTTTGGGTTGGCAAGGCATTGTGCCTCGCAAAGCCGAGAAAATGGCAACCATTGCTGTTGAGCTCATGACAGCAAAGCTCATTAAGCCTGAAGAAATTTTTGCACGCCTAGATCCTAAACGTATTGCCAAAGAAATAGAAAAACCCCTACTTGCAGCGGCTGAAGATATTACCCGTGACGTTGCTCAAGAGTATCAGCCTGGTTTATGGGAAGGCATGCCAGAATTTGCTCGCCAAAGACTCATCCGTCGTGTGCAATCCAAAGCACCAGAAATTGTTGAACACATCATGAGCGAAGTACAACGTGATGTGAATCGATACTTTGATATTAAACATCTTGTTATCAGCAACTTGCTTAAAGATAAACGTTTGCTCAACAATATTTTTAAACGTGTAGGGAAACAAGAATTTAAATTTTTCAGTAATGTAGGTTTCGTATTTGGCTTCGGTATTGGTGTGGTTCAGATGCTGTGCTGGATTGTCACTCAAGGAAAATATCCTTGGATGCTACCTTTGTTTGGTGGTTTTGTGGGTTTCTTCAGTGACTGGATTGCACTGCAAATGATGTTTAGACCACTTTATCCCAAAAAGATATTGGGTTACACATGGCAAGGTCTGTTTATTAAACGTCAAAATGAAGTTGCAGCTGACTATGCAGCTTTAATTTCTAAACAGCTTTTAACTTCACGTCACATGATGGAAGAGTTATTTTCGGGTACACATTCTGCGCGTGTTATTGATCTGGTTAACCGCCATGTCAAACAAGAAATTGATATGCAAGCTGGGGTTATTCGTCCGTTAGTTGTATATGCAATTGGCGGAGAAAAATATCAGAATATGAAATCACAAGTTGCTGAACGTATTATGCAACAGCTTCCAGAGACGATGAAATATGTAGAGTCTTATGCAGAAGATGCAATGAATATTCGTAGCACACTCATTGAACGTATGCAAAAATTAACACCTTCTGAATTTGAAGGGATGTTACGTCCTGCATTTAAAGAAGATGAGTGGGCCTTGATTGCAGTCGGCGCAGTTCTTGGTTTCGTGGTTGGTGAATTGCAAATCCAATTTATGCTTTAATTTTTAAAATAAAGAAATAAAAAAAACCGGATGAATTGCTCATCCGGTTTTTATTTTGTCTTGAATATTATTTCTCGATTGCATGATCCAAACTAATACGGCCAGCACCATGAAGCATTAGGAAGAATAAACCACCTGCCATTGCTAAGTTTTTCATAAAGTGGATGCCATTATTGTATTGTGCCGCTGCATCAGCCCCACCTTGGTGGAACAAGAATGCGGTTAAAATACTGAAGATACCAAGACCGAAAGCTGCAAAGCGTGCTTGGAAACCAAATAACAAGGCTAAACCACCACCAAACTCAACCAAGATAACTAAAGGAAGAATTCCACCTGGTACACCCATTGCTTCCATATATCCTGCAGTTGCTGCATAACCGGTAATTTTCCCCCAACCAGCAACAAGGAAGATATAAGCCATAAGAAGACGAGCAATAAGACTAATAAAACTGTCCGCGCCTGATTGCGTTACGATATTTTTGACCACTACATTTGGATTAAACATTTTGCCACCTTTATTTAAATGCTTATTTATTGATGAGCTCATTCTAGGTTTGGGACATTGATAATTAAATACTCAAAATCCATATATATCGTTGCACAAACAGGATGATCAATTTGTATATTTTTGATGTTTTATACTGACTTTCTATAGGGTCACTGCTAGGATTTGAGCACGGTTTACCACTTAATCATCTCATGGAACTTCTTGATTTTATTCTACACGTTGATCAACATCTCGCCGAGTTTATTACAAATTACGGGACGTGGATTTATGGCATTTTATTTTTAATTATCTTTGTCGAAACCGGTTTAGTGGTTATGCCGTTTTTACCAGGAGATAGTTTACTATTTGCAGCTGGTGCTTTAGCAGCATCTACAGGTGCGATGGATCCATGGTTATTGGGTGCTCTACTCTTCATTGCTGCCGTTTTAGGCGATACAGTGAACTACCATATTGGTCGTTTTATCGGTCCACGTGTATTTGAAATGAATTCACGATTCATTAATAAGCAGCATTTAATTAAAACTCAAGAATTCTTTGCTCGTCATGGTGGCAAAACAATTATTTTTGCTCGCTTTGTTCCATTTGCCCGTACTTTTGCCCCTTTTGTTGCGGGTGCTGGCAGCATGAACTATAAGTTTTTCTTAACTTATAATGTGATTGGGGCATTTTGTTGGGTCGCTTCTTTTGTGGCGTTGGGCTATCTATTTGGAAATATGCCAATCGTTAAAGATAACTTCACTCATCTTATTTTTGGCATCATTATTATTAGCGTTTTACCGGGCATCATCGGCTTTATACGTGAAAAGCTAAAAAGCCGGAAAACCAATGCTTAAGGCTTAATTTAGAAGAAACGGAATACCACTGGAAGCATACATAAAATAAGCAACATAGCCGATCCTTTATATAAATGATCGGCTTTTATTTTTTGTACTGGGCCCGTTAATAGTGCACGTCCAAAAATCATCCAGAAACTCGCAGCTGGAATGAGCGTCAATGTAAAAACACCAAATACTATTAGACAATTTTCAGGCGAATTCCATGTTTCGGCAGGGAAAATACCTGCAGCAAAAAGTAAGGATTTCGGATTTTTTAAGGTTGAGAAGAATAATTGACGTGGGCGAATGTTACGGTGAGTTTGACTAAATTGTTGTAAATGGGTGGTTTTCCATAATCGGAATGCCATCCAGAACACATATGCCACACTTGTAATATGTAAAATGAGCAATAACGCAGGCCAAACTGGTGCTGCCAAATGAATAAACACAGCCCAAAAGCTAATACCGTAGGCATAGCCTAACCATTCCATAGGAATAAGCCAAAACGCTTTAGATAAACCTTGAGAATGAGCAGCGGTTGCAAGTAAAGCATTTGTCGGCCCTGGAATGAGCAAAACAGCCAACATTGCCAATACAAAAAACCAACTCTCAATCATAAAGTTTCCATAATATCCAAGATGGGGCCACCTTAAACGAAACAGGCAAAATATAGCAAGTTTATAAGGCTTTTTGATTACAGAAAATACAGAATTTTGGAAGCTTAAAAATTGATAAACCACTTATTTATATTAATTTTATTATGAAACATTTTGCTAAACTTTATTCATCACAACATGCCTTAGTTAGCATATTGTGATGCAAAGCTGACTATTAATTGGCCTTTTTACGAACAATTATTGGACAATTCTTGAACTGAGCAGCCTGAACAATTGCTTCTTGTTGGCCTAAAACACGTGAAAGTTCGGTGTTTTTCGTTGAAGAAGACTGTCCCATATTTACAGAAATAGATGGACCGAATCCCCAACCACCTCGTCCCCAGCCACCACCGAGTCCAAGACCAACACCCATACCTGTACTTTTTGGAGTTTGCACGCCATTGTCGATATATTGCTGAATACGGTTATATTCACTTTGTAGCTGTTGGCAGCTCAAAGATTGATATTGTGTCGGAGACACATAAGTCGGTTTTACCGTTGTAGCACAAGCGCCAAGGAGTAAAGTGGCTGCCACCAAAGGCGCAATATATAAGCCTTTCATCATTTTTCTCTTATCGTTTTGGCTCAATCTCACCAAACAATGTCTCATAAGCTTGAGTCAATTTATGTTCGGGTGCCAAATGGGCCAAAGGTAAATTTTTCTGATGCGATTCTTTCATCAAAATCGAAGGCGGTAACATGCTATTGAGTACAGGCAACCCTTCATCTTTTAACTGCTGAACCACTTCCCGAGGTAATTTTGCTTGGGATTGGAATTGATTCACCACAATTCCTTCAATTTCCAAGCGATCATTATGATCATCTTGCGTTTCGAGAACATTTTCAATCAATGTTTGTAACGCACGCTTTGAAAAAACATCACAGTCGAAAGGAATGAGTACTTTATCTGCCGCAATCAGAGCAGAGAGAGTAAAAAAGTTAAACGCTGGTGGTGTGTCTATATAGATACGGTCATATCGCCCAACTAAGTTTTGAATCGAATCACGTAATTTATAAATTTTATGTTTACTTTCAAGCGCATGTTCAAGCGCGCCAAGTGTAGGACTTGCTGGAAGCACATCTAATTTTGCAAAAGGAGTTGAATGAACAAAACTGTCGAGATCTTTATTTCTTGGAGCTTTTAAAATTGAACCTAATGCGTTACCGATTAAACCCTTTTGTTGATTGTTGCCCAACACATCATCAAAGAAATTTTCGATATTTGGCTCTAAAATTGATTTTTCAGCAGAATAGGTTGCTTCGTCACCTAAAAGATACTGACTAGAATTGGCTTGAGGATCAAGATCGATCACCAATGTTCTTAAGCCATGTTTGGCACTAATTGCAGCCAAATTTACAGTAATACTTGATTTCCCTACACCGCCTTTTTGGTTAAACACCACACGAGTTAACATGTTTCCCTCTGCATATTATTTTACTGTACGCAGTTTAACCTAGAGCTTAATCAAAAAGGCAAAGAATGTAGAACAATTAAGCAAAAACAGGTTTCACAATCACTAAGATAATAATAGCAATAAATGCAATCGCACTAATGACCAAACCTGCACGACGCTGTGCCAACAAAAGAGTGTCATCTTTTTTAAAGGCTTTCATCAGGGAAGATAACAACACTAAAAATAGAATAATTTTAGCGTAAAACCACGGTTGTACTTGAAAGTCTTTCATGACTAACAAAATTGCACCCGTAATGAAAACCACGGTAAATGACAAATGTTGTAAGGCAACTAATACTTTACGCCCTGCTGGATTGGGTTGTTCACCTTGAACACCTATAAACAGAGTTGAAGCGCGTAAAACAAAGACCATAAGTGCGGCAGCTACTGCAGTCATATGAATAATTTTAGTGAGTAAATGTGCATCCATGAAATTAACCCTTAGCTTTTAGGTGCATGTGCACATTCTGGGCTAGCAGGAGCTTGACCTTGCCACTCACTTGGCAAATAAGCATGAATCGCTAAAGCATGAATTTGGCCTGGATTCATCAAATCAGAAGCTAACGCGTATACTTTTTGATGACGTTGAACCAAACGCAATCCATTAAATTCGTCGCTCACTATAATCACTTTAAAATGAGATTCCTTACCTGGAAAATAACCACCGTGCCCGGCAGACTCATTGATCACTTCCAAATGGCTAGGTGCAAGTGTTTGTAACCGTTCAATCAACTGTTGTTCAAGGCTCATAGCTTTTCCTTTTACGATTATTCGTATATTTGCACCTAGTATACCTTGTCTACACACAAACAAAAGTTGCTCTTGTATGCTTTGACTTCAAACAAAATGTCTATTTATTCGGCAACTTAACAATAAAAATACCGCTAAATGCTCATTTCTGTTTTTATTTTATGCAATCAGCATAATTATTTGCATAAAGTTGTTGACCCTTGTTTTGCTTAATGTATTATAAGCGGCACGCGGGAATAGCTCAGTTGGTAGAGCATAACCTTGCCAAGGTTGGGGTCGCGAGTTCGAGTCTCGTTTCCCGCTCCAAATTGGTTTTTTTTGAGAAAGTTTTAGTAAAAACTGCTTATATATGCGGGAATAGCTCAGTTGGTAGAGCATAACCTTGCCAAGGTTGGGGTCGCGAGTTCGAGTCTCGTTTCCCGCTCCAAATTTAAAAGGCCCTAGTCGAAAGACTGGGGCTTTTTTCTTTTTATCGACCCATGATTTTACGTTCTATCGATTCACAGCATATTCATTCTGAGAATAGCTCAGCTCAAGGCCGAGTATTTCATTGATAGACTCAGATTTTTAAACCAGTAATTGTTTCGAGTTAATCTAGTTATATTTGCAGGGTATTGGTGTTATCCGATGCGTAGATATAAAGGGTAATGATTGAAAACAATCCAAGTTAAAGCGCTCTAGACTACATCTTTGTTGTAAACAGATAGAAAAGATGAAGTTATGATCATAGACATAGCTTTGGAAATAATATTCTTCTGCCTTTTGAATATCACGAGTTGAATCGAGAAACTCTATATGTTCAGCTAACACATGAAAGTTGAGCTTCTTTAAATGACGACTCATTCCTTCGCCAGTACATTTAATATAGGATTCTTTTAAGGTCCATATTTGAAAAAACCGTTGATATACAGTGGATGGATCAATCCTTTCATTTTCCTGAATCCATTCAATTTCACTTGGCGCTAACACACTATCGACACGCATCCAATCGAACTCACGGTCCAGCCGTTCAACATCAACTCCTATTTCTCCTTTTTCAGTCACCGCAAGAACAATAACGTCTGCTGAATGACTAAGATTGAAATAAACAGCTTTACTACCTTGTATAAAAGGTTTGCCGTTAGGTTGTAATTGAATGTTGACCTCATGGGGTGAAATACCCAACTTATCTGCTAAAACAGACTTCGTTAACACACGAGAAATTAAGAAAAGTCGTGCAGCATGAGGATGATATTGATCATATCTCAACTTTTCTGCCGCATTGAGAAAGCTGAGATAATGACTCAACATGAGATGGTTTTGTGGCACGCGTGAAACCGGACAGACATACACCTGTACTTTGGAAATATCAGACATCACTGAGCTGTACTGTGGTGCTGATATATTTGGTTAGAACTGGTGTGAGATAATCATAAACCGCTTCTACATGGGTAACGTGCGGATTATGGCCTGCGCCAGCAATGATATGTACAGGAATATTAGGACTTATTGTAGTAACAATTGGATCCTTCTCTCCAACAATGATTTCAACTTTAGAGCCAAGCTCGTTTAACAAAGCTGTTTGAGATACTCTCTGCTGAGGCAAACTAATACGATGCATATACTCACTAATATGCTTGGCTACCGACACCCGGTGTAATGAATCCATCGCATAACCAACAGATAGATTTTTTTGTCCATCTGGATGCAGGTTTTTAGCAATTTTATCTTTCGATACAAAACGGAAAATTAGATTAGAGATGATTTGTATTTGAAATATTTTTGCGGCCTGTGCCTGCACGAAATAAGGCGATATAAGGATAAGACGTGCAACTTTATTTGGATATTTCTGCGCAAGACTCAATGCAAATAAACATCCTAACGAGTGAGCAATAACAACACTATTTGGTGCTAAAAGCTTTGCAGCATTATCAATAAACTGATGATTGTTATCTTCCATCACCTCATAACTACCTGAACGCCCAAGTCCAGGTAGGTCCATCATAACGACCTGATCATAGGTGATTTTATTAATTATTGGGAGCCAACATGTGCTATCGAATGGGATACCGTGTAAAAATAATGCAGAAGATTTTTCTGAACCAACTGGTTGTTTAGTATAGATTTCTGTCCAATATCGATTCTGATAGCTGAAACAGCTAGGTGTTGGAGCTTGCATACGACCAAAACGTGTAAGGACCAGTCGATCAATCCAACGAGAAAAATAAGGACTGGTATTGATTAGGCCTGCGATACCCATCTTAACAGCCATTTTTTCTGTCTCAGCGACATGATAGTTTTCATTAGAAATAAAAGCGAGCTGCTCTTTTGAGCCACCAAGCAATACCTCAGGTAATTTCTCGAGCAGAACTTTAGGTATTTGCAAATGTGGTGCGCTAACCCCTAAGTGCTCGGCAGCTAGGTTAACTAGACGATGACATTTAGGTGTCGCAGGATCAAGTAATACATACTCCTGAGCAATAGTCTCAGGAAAAGATATCGTTCGGATGAGAAAGCTCACGATATATTGCATATTGCAGAGTGGCAGGAATGTATCACTCCCACCAGGCAGCGCCAGCAGACGTCCTTGATATAACTTATCAATCATTTCGGCAATACCAATATATTGCATATCACCATAAGTATAAAAACCATCAATGACTGTCGCCGGATTTATTGCGGTCCATGGCACATTTAAACGCTTACATGTCTCAATAAAAGCTTGATGCCCTAAAATTTTCGAAGCTTCGTAACCACCATATTTATAATACAAATCATCAGCAGACTCTTGCGGCGGGGTAGCGACACGATATCCACCAATCCAGATAAATCGCTCAAGCTGCTTCAATGTCGCAGCCCATTCAATCAGAGCAAGTCCTGATTTTACATTCGTACGCTGAGCTTCAGCTTTGCTAATGCCCCAATTAAATGATGCAGCAAGATGATAAACAACATGGATCTTTGTTTGAGCATCCGTTAGTAGAGAGTCCAGCTTAAAGTCACGGCTTAAATCATATTCAACAAACGAAATAGATGGATCAACTAGCCCTTCTGTTGCAATAAAACCTAACAGCTTATCTTTCTTGGTTGCAGCATTGCGCAGTGCAGCAATCACCTGATGACCTTCACGTAGAAGATCAACGATCAGTCTACTGCCAATGAAACCCGCTGCACCTGTTACTAATATGGTCTTCTGTGAAAAATTATCTTTTTTTGCGTTATTTAAATTATCCATATATCACCTTATTAGGTACTGGGCACTCCAGCATTGTTTTGGAGCGAATTGTCTTAAAAGTTATATCGAACCTGGCCATATACCAGACTGTTATCTCTAAATTGTCCTAACACCGTATCATTTCTGCCCCAGAAGCGATCTCCACCTACATTAAACTGCCAGTGATCATTAAGGTTGTAATTAATACGAACTCTCAACATCTCATTGGGCTCTGGTGCAAAATAGAAACCTGTTACTTCTAACTTTAGGTTGTCATTCAGGAGGTTAAGTGCATAGCGCAGCATAGCTCCATACTGATCGCGCTCATATTGGTTACTGATGGTTTGCTGATAACGGTAAACTTCTCTCAATAATGGATTTGTTAGACTATCGGCAGATCTTAAGTCCTCCGTATGTTTATAGACACCTACTAAACTCACGGTGGAATTCTTCAATGCTAATTCTGGACCGATGACTACAGCCAGATTATTTTTTTTGTGCGTAAGATCTTCACTACCTTCTGAGTCAGTTTGGGTATAGGCTGCTTCACCGCGCCATACGATATCGTTATGGTTATAACTGAAATCAAATCCATAGACAGACATAGGATTATTTTTCAGTTGTAAAGTTGCTCCTGTTTGAGATAACGACTGGAGTGACAGATCGGGCATATGATCCAAACCCGAGAAATATGATGCACCAACATCTAAACCATCTACAGAATAATCCCAGCGCACTGCAAATGCAGGTCGGCTCTTATGGTCTATGTCATATTGAACACCAGCAATCTGACGCAATGGAATTACATCTGAACGACTACGCGGATACCACAACGCTGTCCATTTATTGGTTCCAGATTCAGGAATATACGTCAATTTGATTGCATCATTTCCAAGACGTTGATCTGTTTCATCTGGTACTAGGCGCGTATAATCACGGGGTGATAGATTATCTGTTGGATTAATCCCATCAGCTCTCCCCCAGACTACAATCTGGCGGCCAACATCAAGATAGAACGTCTGATCCCAGTTGTAAGAGGCGTACAACTCACGTAAGTTGCGATTCACCTTACTCACCTGATCTGGGTTTACAGTATGGTCCGTTTCGTCTCCAATATTTATGTCGTAATGGATCTTAAACTCAGGGTTAAACTTGAGCGTACCATTGGACCAGAAACTTGCTTGCCCAATGTTTTTTAACGAACTTAAATCACGATCTGATGACCAGACATCGAGTCTGGCTGAGTTCTGGCTTACAAAACTCATTTCGCTGTCATCTGCATAAGCATGCTGCAGTAGCATAAAGCTACTGCAGCATGCAAATACCCAATAGGCACCTTGCGTCATTTTTCAAGGCTCTGCGGTGAGAAAATCTTATCGGATAAAGTTTTCTCTGCGACAAAATCATTAACGATCACTTGTGTCATATGCTGAGTTTGCAGATTCTTCGCCATAGATTTCATGGCTTGCCATCTTGGTTTTACTTTGCCGTAAGGGCGGATATCCGTGAACTCAATATGCTTTAACGGTTTGCCTGCTGTGTCCCATATATCGATGGTTGCTGTAACAAAGTTGTCTTTGAGAATGCACATGCGACGTTTGCTATAACCAAAGTCACTCTTCACCGTATTATTGATTGGCGTTGCTTCGATCATATAGCAATCTTTGCCATTAAATTTGCCATCTGCAAGTTTCGTGTACTTCCAGTCACTTAACTTATAGCCAAGGACATCACCATAACTAAAGTCCGTGCCAATAAAAGCATCACCCTTATTCGCTGATGCAAGACGGCGTACTTTTTTCAATGCAGGCAAATAGACAAACATGCTATCACTGCCTTTTACATTCTCAATCAATAACGTCGTGGTTCCCTGTACATCTGCAGGCGAGATAAACTCGGTCAAACGCATATTATTCTGAGTATTTCCAGCAAGCTTGGTCATATTTTTAGTCAAGCGCACACGTTGCTCACCATTTTTAGAAGTCAAAATAAATTTGGCACTAGCACTTGAAGTCAGGAATTTAGAGGCATCATCACTACGATTAACAATGTCTTGAACTTCATCTGCATGAGATGTTTTAGGTAATGAAAAGGTGAGCGCAGTACCTAACAAAAGGCTTGTCACAACAGTTTGTGCAACGGGGATGCTTTTCTTATTTGAGGAAAAGATGAAACGAGGTTTTAATATTAGAATCATTGTAGGTACCATAATTAAGGTTGCAAACACACTGAAAAGCATCGCAATCACAATAAACATCGCTAGCCATTGATGTACGTGGAAGCCCTGCGATAAGGACAATACGCCATACCCGCCAGCGACCGCAGTCGCGACAAAAAGAGAAGCCTTACCAGCAGTACTTAATGTTTTACGAATAGCATCTTTGATATCTCCCCCTTCTTCGCGCAAGATTTCACGCAAACGATAGAGGAAATAAATGGCGTAATCCGCACCAATACCTACAGCCATGGCCGAGATAAGGGAATTTGGAATATTGAGCGGAATGTCGAGCCAGCCCATCACACCAAAGATGGCAAGAATTGAGAACAGAAGTGGTGTCAGGACAATCAGCCCAGCTGAAATCGAACGGAAGACCAGTGCTGAAATAAAGAATACGGCAAATGAAATTTGTAGAATGTTCATGAGCTTGCCGTGAACCATTGTTTCAGTCAAAGCAATGGTTTGCGTCACGTCACCACCAAAACTCACTACAGCCTTGTCACCCAATTGAGCCGCCATATACGTTTTTAGCGATTCAAGGATTTCTTTAATACGGTGGTTGCTGCCCGTTTTCATAAGAATCGTGATTTTGGCATAGCGCTGAGTAGTATCAATGTAGGATTCAAAATCAGTCGGCTCACCAGACATTGAATACAACAGCAGATATTGAGCAACAACATCTTTGGTTGCAGGAACCTGAAATGCCTGTGGCTGATCGGCATTCATTGCCTGATTCATTCGTTTGATATAGTCCACGATAGAGATTGTTTTACCAACCTCTGGAATTGAATTCGCGAACTTCTCTGTATTATCAATCGCTTTTAGGATCTCTGGGTTTTCAATACCGTCACGAACCTTCGTATCGACCATAATATAAAGGCTGTTTGTGCCACCAAGTGACTGATTCAAGAACCTGTCATCCTGCTGCATCGGAAGATCACGTGAGAAGAAATTCCGACTATCGTTATCTACCACAATACGGCTCGTGCCGATCGCAAGAAAAACACCAATTGCCGCAATCGCAGTCATTAATATCATTCGTGGACGAACTGACAAAATGGCATCGCCAATACGATTTGGAATCCAATCCCAGATCGGTAGCCCTTTGCGTTTGACCTTGGTAACCGAAGGCGGTGGCAACATTGAGCGTAGTGCCGGAATAAAAGTCATCTCAATGATCAGCGTACTGATGATCCCGATTCCAGTAAAAATACCGAATGAACGAATAGTCGGAATATTGAAGGTCAACAGAGAGAAGAATCCAGCCGCCGCAATTCCACCAGCCAGCACCATAACTGGACCAACACGAACTAAAGACTGCACCACAGCTTCGCTATTGGCAGCTTTAGGTTCCATCCCTTGAGCAATCAGACGATCAAAATCTTCATAGTAACGCTTGAGCAACTGCACGGCGTGCCCTGCTGCAATGGCCAGAATCAAAATTGGTGTAGGCGAGTTAAAGATATCCATAGGCTGTTTGAACAGCCCCATCATGCCCATACCCCATGCCACAGCAAGCAAAGCTGTAACGAGTGGCAGAATCAAACCCTGCTTACTGCGGAATGCTTCAAAGTGCAACAATCCAATCACCAATACGGCAATCGGGAACAAGATATTGATACGCTTAGAGTAATCTTCAGCTTTATCTAGATAGACAGGATTACCGCCGACACTGAGCGTCATATCTTTAGATTGTTCGCTTTCTACAATTTTGTTGATCGGAGCCATCATCTTCTGGAAGCCCTCTGGACTTTCCTCAAGCTCAAGCAAAATCGCAGCAGTTCTTTGATCTTTAGACACCACTGAATTCATATAAGTTGGATTCATTGCCAACACTTTTTTCAGTTGATCGATATCATCCTGAGTTACAGAACTGGTCGGCAGTAATTTTTTGGCATCAAACCCTTCCGAATTAGCCATGATTCCTTTCGCTTGACGTGCAGCCAAACTCATCATAGTTGATCGAACAACGCCGGGGGCGTTGTCCACTTCTTCGGTAATACGTTTGACTTTTTCCAACACTTGCGGTTGATAAATATCACCTTGCTTCGGTGTAATACCGATCACAACCATATACTTGGAGCCGAATTTTTTTTCGATCAGCTTGGTCGAGGTGATATAAGGATGCCCATTCGGTGCAAGTGCGCCTGGATCAATAATAATTTTTACACCAGATGCAAGGTATGCCAAAGCAATCGTCAAGAGCATGACCACTGTCAGTACAATACGGCGATGTCTAAGAATCCATCGCGCATATTGCTCCATCACTAGATGAGTCTTTTGAAGTGGTTTTTCGATCTCTTGCGATGATTCTTTGATCTCCTGCAATGGTTTTTTGATCTCTGGCGATGGTTCTTCTATCTCCTGCAATGGTTTTTTGACTTCTACCGATGGCTCTTCAATCTCTTGCGTTTGCGTACTCACTGCCTCATAGGTTCCGCCCTTCTGAGCCAGCGCCTGAAGATTAGCAAGATCTTTTTTGAACTGGGCAAGAACCATTTTTTTTAGCAGTGCATTAGGAAATACACCAAAAAAGCCGCCCGGCTCTGCCTCAAACAACCATTCAATCCATGTACCTTCTGGATGAGGTTTGAAGCGATAAGTACCTTTGTAATAAAACGGTCCTTCTAACACTTGGAAGGCATACAATTCATTCGGTACCAGGTGTGTAATTTCACCTTTAAAGGCCAACTCACGACTAGCAAAGCTCAAATTGAGTTCATACTTGCTGCCCACACGCGGAGTAGTGTCTAGTAGCTCTGAATGCTTACATGACAATTGCCAGCTTGCATCATTGCCCGGGTTTGCAAGATATTTAAAAACTTTATCAATCTCGGCCGGTATAAGGAAAGCATGTTCTATGGTCACCATAGTGGTTCTACCTTCTTGTATTTCTTATGCAGGAATTGGATACATCTGATCAATTGTCTTGGCCACAGCCGCAACGTTCTCAGCGAACATAATCGATGAATGGTCACCAGGTAGATCCACTTGTGTAAGCGTATCTTTGATCAAATGATCCCAGCCGAGACTTTCCCCAAAATCTTCAGACTCATCTTTGGCTTTAACCAAGAGGATCGGAAAATCTTCAGGCTCTGGGAAATAGGTCTGTAGTGCGACGCCATTCGCCAAATAAGTATCAAAGTAAAGCCGGAAATCTGATGGGTTAGCATCCAGAGGTATGACATTGATGGCCTTAGCTTCTTTAAGCACATGATCAAACATGTGATCTGGACTCAATTCACGCAAGTATTGCGCTGATATCGTCAGCTTTTTGCCATAAGGCACAGCCAAATCACGAGCAAACCAAGACAAAAGCATGGCATCATCAGCATCTTCAGGCACATTCTCTGGAATTGGAGCACGTGTATCAATCATGACAATCCCTGTGACCTGCTGCCCCATTTGACGCAACTGACGACTGATCTCGTATGCAATCGCACCGCCAAAACACCAACCACCGAGGAAATAAGGCCCTTGAGGCTGCATTTTTTGCATTTCAGCAATATAGAGTGTCGCCATTTCTTCAATCGCCACTTCAGCAGCATCTGCTTCAATCAGACCCGGAGACTGAATAGCACGTAAAGTACGGTTCGGATTGAGATGACGCGAGAGTTCCATATAACAGAAGGTACTGCCACCAATCGGATGGAAGAGCCATAGCGGCTGTTCATAAGTTCCGCTGCGCAGTTCGATTACGATTGAAGGTTTGATTTCTTTATTTTCACGGATGATCTCCCCCAAACTCTCAACAGTTGAGTACTGTGCAAGTAAAGCAACTGATAATTCGGTACCAAATACCTTCTTGAGATGATTGACAAGTTTCACAGCCAGTAATGAATGCCCACCTAATTCAAAGAAATCATCATGTATACCAACTCGCTTGACTGATAAAATCTGCTCAAAGGTAGTACATAACTCGATTTCGATCGAATCGCGTGGAGCAACATAATCGTTGCTCTGCTCAAACACTGGCTCAGGGAATGCCTTACGATCTAACTTATTGTTAGCCGTCATTGGAAACTCATCCAATCGGATAAACGTACTTGGCACCATATAAGCCGGAAGATGGATTTGTAGAGTCTTTTTTAAACCAGCCATTTCAATATCATGTCCAGTCACATAAGCCACCAGTTTCTGATCATTGTCGGCTGTGGTCTTAACCAAGACTACTGCATCTGTAATACCATCGATCTGTTTGAGGACATTCTCGATTTCGCCTAGCTCAATACGGAATCCACGGATTTTGACCTGAAAATCCAGACGTCCGTGATGAGTCAAACGCCCATCCATTCGCAGACAGACTTTATCTCCGGTGCGATAGAGTCGACCAGCATTTGGTAGGGATGGTAAAGTTCTAAATTGTGCATCTGTCAACTCAGGTCGATGCCAGTAATCGACTGCAAGACCATCGCCTCCAATCCAGAGCTCTCCCATAACGCCTCGTGGAACCAATCGCTGCTGTTCATCAAGAACATAAAGCTGGGTGTTCGCCATTGGTTCGCCTAAATCAATATATTTGGCATCGGTGATGTGGGCTGCACTGGACCACACAGTTGTCTCGGTCGGACCATAGACGTTCCAAAGACAGCTGACTTTACCCAGTAGTTTTTCTGCGAGTACAGGATCTAGCGCTTCGCCTCCGCTAAGTGCAGTTAGATGTGGGATACCTTTCCACTCACTGTCCAAGAGCATTTTCCAAGAGGACGGCGTTGCCTGCATAACATTGATTGACTTCGCCTGCATATACTCAACCAGCAGGTTCCCATCTAGAGAGATCTCACGTGGGCACACATGCACCACACCGCCGTACATCAGTGGAATCAATAGTTCAACAACAGAAATATCAAACGCATAAGTAGTGATTGCTAATAACTGCATATCAGCAGTTGCTTGCAGCCTATCATTCACAGACAGTAAGAAATTAGCTATTGAAGGATGCCCAATACGCACGCCTTTAGGTTTACCTGTCGAGCCGGAGGTGTACATCACATAAGCGGTATCACCAAAGGCAAGCGTCTCACGTACTTGCTCAAGGGGAACAACACCAGCTTGATTGATATCTAGACGTGGTACAGAGACTGTAAGAGCATCCATCAAGTCAGTTTGGGTCAAGATGACTTTAGGTTCAGCATCTTCTACGATGTTATGCAAACGTTCTCTTGGGAAACTAGGATCCAACGGTACATATGCTGCTCCTGCCGCCCAGATTCCGAGGACTG
The DNA here is from genome assembly GCF_059800965.1 of Acinetobacter sp. LT1. Lineage (NCBI taxonomy): Bacteria > Pseudomonadati > Pseudomonadota > Gammaproteobacteria > Moraxellales > Moraxellaceae > Acinetobacter > Acinetobacter sp. LT1. The sequence continues at coordinate 49,304 of NZ_JBBAXE010000014.1, read as the reverse complement.
CCGCGGGCAATAGCACAGTGCGGTCTACCATCAGACCTACACGATCCCCATTGGTAATACCATGTGCACGTAAATATTCAGCAATCCCAGCAATATGCTGACCTAACTCATGATAGCTGACAGCATGATCTCTAGAAGTCATAGCATGATTGTGACCACGCTCATCGATCTGTTTTAGAATCATTCCCAGTAGATCATGTCGAGGATAGTCGGTCACCTGACCACGTAGATAGCCTAGCTGAATGCCATTCGCATAATCAGGTGCGATATCTAACTCAACGATCTTACGTTCAGGATGAGCCACCATTTCCGATAGTACAACTTGCAGTAGTTGCACCATATTCTCGGCAGACTCCGCAGAAAATATTTCAGAGTTGTATTTCAGTACGCCAATCAGTTCACCCTGATATTCACCACCCATTTCTAGCATAATATCTAGTTGGCCTTCTTGTTGGCGAACTGGAAAGCTTCCTAGCGTAAGGTCTTGACCAGCTAAAGTAGCTGGATTCTGGATTGGTAAGAGTAATTCTTTAAACTCATCCAAACCACCTAGACGTTCCCAAAACATTCCAACCTGAGCCAATGGGTTGATACTGCCATCACGCTTTGGTGAAACAGCTTCAACCACTCTGGAAAAAGCAACTTTTTGATGTTTAAGACTCTGTTTTAATTGTTCCTGCACCTGCTGTGTAAATTGACGTAAAGTCTGATCAGCATCGATGTCTATGTTAAGAGTAATTGTATTGACAAACTGTCCTAGTGCATTGCGCAAAGAGCGTTCAAGTCGACCTGCTACTGCTGTGGCAACGACTAGATTATTTTCATTTGATAGTTTGTTCAGCAGGATATAGAAGCCCGATAGTACAAGACCGAACAAGGTAATTTCATAATCTTTCGCCAAGTTTACAAGACCAGACGATACTGACTCAGGTACACGGAAAATTACCGAGCTACCTTTATGTTGTTGCACAGCTGGACGTGGATAATCAAGTGGAATGCTATGCACATGTGGAGCATGCTTTAACGCATTTTTCCAAAACAGTAAGCTTTCATCAGCATCACCAATCACGTTGCTCTTCTGCTTATCTGCATATTGAGCGAACTCGATTCCGTTCACTAGATTTGACTCTGTCACTAGCCCAAAACGCTTGCAGACATCACGCAGCAACAAGCCAATTGACCAGAAATCCATTAAGGCATGATGAATCACAACTGCAATCACATAGTGATTCTGACCACGCTCATAACAATGGATACGCCACAACGGTGGCTGAGTCAGGTCAAATGGTTGCTTGGTATCCTGTTCGACTAATTTCGTCAAATCAGAAGCTTCAACATGACGAGCATCAGAGAGAATGATATTAGGATATACACGATCCCAAATGATTTGCTCGATACCCTGATCATTGGCAGGCATGCTTACACGTAGTAACGGATAATCATGTAACACTGCTTCCAAAATCTCCATCGGCTTATTGCCTAATGGCTGGTTGACCTTCACATCAAAAGCCACCACCATATTGTAGGCACTGCAAGTTGGCTCAAGACGCTGGATATACCAAATACCAAGTTGTTCTGCAGAAATCGCATGACGCGACAGAATTTTTGGTTCTAGGCTCGCAATGTTATTCATGAAGCAACTCCCTGTTGCAACTCAGAAACCAGATATTCAGCCAATGCATTGATTGTTGGGTAATCCCATAGCAGTGTCGGCTCAAGTTCCAGTTTTGTCAGATCTTCTAAGTCCCCAGACACAGACAAAGCAACGATCGAATCAAGACCATAACTGGTAAATTTTTGCTCTGGATCAATCGTCTCAGGCTCTACACGCATCTCTTTAGCTACTAGCGTACGAATGATCGCGCTCCAGTAAACTTTATCCTTATTCATGGGGTAATCTCCTCTTTAACTGGTTTGGCATCACGCGGTGCCAATGCGAAATCGATAACAGATAACATGTGGTTGGTTGAAATTCGGTCTAGCAAATCTGCTAATGTGCTTTCACGTAATGACGTAATAGGAGGAGATGTCTGCCCTTCAGCAGCATTTAGGAAAATGATCAACCATGCTCCATCCTTTAAAGCAGTCCTTAAGCCATGACGGTTGAAGACCCAGAAACCCAACACAGCAATGCGGGCAAACAGTTCTGCGTAGCCTCGAGCGAGACTAAAACGCAAAGTTTCAAACTCTTTGCTTTCCTCAGAGTTTGAAAAGTAATTCTGAATTTTTTGATCCAATGAACGCTGTTCAACCAGAAGCCGGTCTGCATGCTCACGTAGCGTAGATAGCATTTCAGTAGACAACCCTACTGTGGCTTCGGCATCGTTGAGCATTTCAATGATTGTCCCCAGCGACTCCATCACCAAATCGCCATCTCGGTTGAAAATCTCAAGCCCACGGAAATCAATAGCGTCTGTCTCCACTTGTAAGTCATACAACTGGCGATAACGTGCTTTGGCTTCGGCTTGGTTGAGATGGTCGGCTTTTTTGCTACGACCTTTATTGGCTGATTTGAGCTGAAAACTCAGACTGTCTAGACAAACGGTGCTACTTCCGTCAAACACACTAACAATCAGATGGTCTCTGAATGCTTTCTGGTACATTCCATCTGCATATGCATTTCTTAAGAAGAAACGTGACCCAAGCACTGAAGAAGTGATCTTGGCAAGTGACTCTACATACTCAGGCACCAGTACCTTGACGATTGGCGACCATGTACTGAACTGATTAATACAAACGTGTAATCCGCGCGCGCCAACGAGTGATAACACCTCCGCTGCTAATAGATAGGCATAGGCTGTAGCGAGCTGCTCACGCACCAGTGGAATGCTTATTACTTTTTTGTTATATAACTCGCGTTCGATAGCAAACTCGGTCGCGATTCGTAGCATCGTATCGCCAGCCCCCAGCGAGAAACTACTGCAATATGCACGCGTTACCTGTAGGGTTTTGAGTCCAAGTTCCAACCCTTGGCCCTCTTCACCGATCAAAGCATCTTTGTGAATTTCAGCGTTGTTAAAGCCAATACCACTAATATCTAAACCACGCATGCCCACTGTTGGCAGGCGGTTCAGACTATAGGTTCCTTTAGAAGCCATATGACGCTTATCAAGCCAGAATGCGCTCAAACTACGTGGTCCACGATCGTTCGATGTTTTAGCGATCAGGCTTAAAGAGTCTCCTAAAGTGGCGCGGTTAATTGACCATTTTTCGCCATTTAAGATGTATTTACTCTCGGCAGGCTGTGCTGTCACTTCACTAGATAATAGGTCAGCACCATGCGCTTTCTCGCTATAAGCCAATGCTGGAGCAGCACCACTTAAAATTCGGCTAGCAATATTTTGGCATTGATTCGGATTACCACCGATCCACACAATCACAGACCAAGCGTTCGTGCTATAGGTCGAATTGATAGTTAGATCTCGTCGTGCCAACACGCGATGCAGATATAGCAACTCTTCACCAATTTCCATATGACCTCCGAGCTCTGAAGGCACATAGAAACGGTTCATACCCACCGCATTCAGAAAATCAACAGCACGCTGAGGATATTGCTCCTTCTCATCACGCTCGATGGCAGCGGACCAAGAAAAATCGTTGTTGTTATCATGTACGGAGCCTAAAATTTGCTCCAGACGAGCAGCAGACTGAAACTGCCGCAAATTGGATGTAAGTGACATGGATTTTCACTCAAATGATTAAAGGGTAAGGGTTAAAACAAAGCACTTTTCAGACGATTAAAAATCAGCGCGCGTACTTCACGTTCCTTGATCATTGAGTTGAGAAGATTGGAGCTATAACGAATCAGCTGCCCCCGCTGCTCACGATCACGGATGACTTCTAAACCGTTTTTGACATAGTTTCGAGCAATCACTGTTCTACGGTTTGGATGGGTTAAACAGACCAGTTGACCGCGTTCGATTTGCTCTTTAATTTTTCTTCTTCTAATTTTGCCGCTAGTAGTTTTGTTAATTCGGCCTTGATGCAGTAAATAGACGCCTTCTACAGGTAAGCCAATATCAGCTGTCACTTGTTCCTTGACCTGAGTTCTAATGGCTTCAAAATTGAGAGTCTTGTCTAGTGATTTCTTCTTGATCTCAAGTACAACCGTAACACCCTCAGAATCAGCAACATTCACTGCCGCAACACAGCCTTTACGAACAGCAGGATGTGCCATTTCAACAGAGCACTCGATATCTTGCGGGTAATAGTTCTTACCACGGATGATAATCACATCCTTAAGGCGGCCAGTTACATATAGGTCTCCGTCTTTGACAAAGCCCATATCACCCGTTCTCAAGTAGTGCACTTGACTCGGCTGACCCGCGTCATCAATGATAGTCGCCGCAAAAGTTTCCTGATTGACCTCTGGCTTCTGCCAGTAACCTGCTGTAACGCTCTCACCTGCTAGCCAGATTTCACCAACTTCATGAGCCGCTACTTCTTGACGGGTATGCGGATTGACAATACGGCAATCAATATGTGCCGAGATCTTGCCACAGCTCACCACTTGCACGGCGGTCTGATCTTGACTGGCCTGTATCAGATTGGCATTTAACTTGTCACGATCGATTGAAATTGCATTGAGAGGGCCAGTTACGCCACTAACTAAAAGCGTAACTTCTGCCAATCCATAGCATGGCAAGAAAGTATCTAGTCTCAGTTCCGACTGGGTATTGAACTTTTCCATGAAGCGTTGCATGACGTGAGCCTTGATCGGCTCAGCGCCATTAAACAGCACCCGTAAACGACTCAGATCAAGCGATGCAGCCTGCTCATCAGAGATGCGGTGCAGACATAATTCGTAAGCAAAGTTTGGTCCACCAGTAATTGTGACACCTTTTTCACTGATAAATTGCAACCATTTTAGAGGTTTACGAATGAAGTCCAGCGGTGACATGACATAGCAAGTCAGGCCCACATACACAGTTTGCAAAACTGAACCAATCAACCCCATATCGTGGTAAACAGGTAGCCATGTAAGGCCAATATCTTCAGGTTGTGTGCCAAAAGCTTCAGCAATCATGACTTCGTTTGCCATAATATTCTTATGGGTAACAATTACCCCTTTAGGCCAACCTGTTGATCCCGAAGTGTATTGCAGGAAGCAGATATCTTCTTCAGTAATGAGCGGGAAATCTTTTTGTACCAAATCACGCTGTAGCTCAGTATCAACGGCATGTAATATTAAGCTTTCATTTTGAGCTTTTAGTGTGATCAGACCTGATAGCTCAAGAATCTTTTTGGTGGTGAGTACTATTTTTGGCTCACAGTCATTCATAATATTCAAAATATTAGAAAAACCATTACGATTAAACGGTAGGCTGACTGGCACCGCGATAATTTTAGCTTTTAGGCAGGCAAAGAACGATACGATAAAGTCCAACCCAGGCTCAAACAGCAATACAGCGCGATCACCACTGTCTACAAGATTCATTAATACCTGAGCTTGATGTTGAACCCGAGCGTTCAAATCTTTATACGTAAGAGACTGAATACCACCCGATTGACGCCCTAAATACTCGAAAGCAACCTTACTTCCATTTAAATTTGCGTGGGATTCCAATGTTGCAATGATATTATCCGTATCCATTACAGCCATAACTTACTCCGATTAATTATAATGCACCCTTAAAATTCGCTAATTTAGAAATTACATTTCTCGTCGGGGCTTTTAATAAAAATGAATATACTTTTTGTTTAAAATATAAATTCACATTATATTTTATGGTTGGGCATCATTTATTACACCTGTAAGTGCTTACAGGTTGGCCTATATTTATAAAAATCGAGAAGCTAGACACCTTTTACAAATCGTTTTCTTATTTCGATTTTTTTACAATTAGATTAAATATTAAACTTATTTTCATCTTTACTTTTTTAGTAGTTAAAAAAGTGTCTAAAAGCTTTCAATACATCAGCGAATTCTTATCTCATATAATTCTTTTATTGATATTTTAGTTTTTTGAGATTTAATTTCTTATAGCAATAAGCTATTTAAGTATAGATTAACAATCCACCCATATTATTCATTTAAAAATAAATCATATTTCAACATTATAATTTCTCACAACCAATATATACTTTTATAAATCAACATAATTAATTTTAACTTTCGTCATAAAATCATGAATACTAAAATAATATGAAATTAAATTTTTCCAGTTGGTTTAATTTTAAAATAAAACTCAGATAAATAGCTTTTATAATAAGCTATAGTAATGATTGATTTAAAATATAAATATTACAAGCATTTACTTTATTCAGATGTATTGTTTATACGTATACTTTATAAAAGTCCTAACATCACAGCTCGGATAGCTGCTGAAATTTTATTATTCACATTTAACTTCTGCATTGAATTTCCGAGGTGAAAATTTACTGTTCTTTCAGTCACCCCTAGAATCTGGGCAATTTCTGCAGACGTTTTACCCTCAGCAGTCCAACGCAGTGCCTCTTTTTCTCGGTTCGTTAAATAAAGATTAAACTGAGCGAATTCCACCTCATTTACAACTTTAGCAATGCTAGAATGTACTGTTTGAGACAACCAATACATATTTGTATATTGTGCCTTTTGCTCTTTTTCCGACAATTGGTCATTGGATCTTGCGAGTGTTAACATCCCTCTGGTTCCAATAAAGTCGCGACTTGACTGAGCCCAACCGACATTAAGGCCATAAGAGCTCGCCTCCTCCCAGAAATCTTTTTCTTCTTGTGTCTTTGCAAATTGGCTCGACCAGACAAGAGGTTGAAGTGATACCATACAATGCTGCACAGTTGGATCTATCTTCACATATTGCCGTTCCACATACCGCTTTTGCCATGCTTCTGGATAATTATTCAACATAATCATTTTTGGTTCAGCAATAGATAATGGCGACTGCATACCATAAGCACAATAATCAAATCCAAGCTTTGAAGCTGTAGATTTAACGATCTCAAACAGCTGGTATTCATTTTTTACGATCAGAAATTCTGATAATAAATCCTCTTGCCAATTTTCCATTTACTCTCATTAGACTCCATTCACAAATCATTTTTTGTTCAGTTGCATATTGTGAATTCAAACAATCCAATTGAAGCGTAGGTCTCTTCGTTTACCTTTATTTCAACAAAGCTTTTAAATACCTAATTTTCTTTATCTGATTTTTCAATTTCAGATTTTGAATTCATCATCTAATTAACAACTCTTTTAAGCCAGATATGGTTGTAAATTATTCAGCCAAACTAAATTTATGAGAGCTTCTAAGGTTGTTATATTCCATGTGCGGATTATGCTTGAAAAATTAAATTTTACGGGATGCATTTTATTCCAAAAATTAAGTATTTTAAAAAAGATCAAGGAGACCTATTAATTATTATTGATAGTCAGTTTTCATTAATTTAATTAAACAATATTTTCTATCAACTATCTAGCCGGTATAATTTTACTAATTATTATGTAAAGAAACTAAAGACACCTTTAATAATTTAATAAATCAAGCAATTACATTATCACTCTCCTTACTTAGGATTATTATTTTAACAATGAGAGTTGATGCACACTAAAAGATCTACAACAACTCCAATCTATCTAGCATTTTTTAAAAGGCAGTTTGCATATTAAAACTACAAAATTCTCATTTTTCATAAGTAAGCCTTAAAGGCTGAATAACTCTCTAGTAAGAACAGCTTAACGGTGTATGCCATACAATTACATTTAACCTGTTAAACATAACAGTATTTTATTGGCAATAATTTATGTTATTTATCCATTGAACCCCAATTCAAGTCACTTGAACAGGTAGCATGGTCACCATCCCCCCTCATTTCTCAATATCAGCAGATGGTTTTATTCGACTGAATGAAAACCAGCTTATGAACTATCCACTCCAACACCTCATATCTATTGTTGAATCAACACAAATTGAAGATTCTCAAATTCTCTATTATGGTTTTACTGAATGGGCAACATCACTGACCCCAGCTTTAAGTACGGGATGGGATTGGGAATTTATTGAGTACAATGGCATCACGAGTATAAAAAGAATTGGACTGCCTCGAAGCAATATTATGCTTGTTGATGTATCTGGTACAGATATTGGATTTGAAGTTACTGAAACACTAATTGAAAAGAAAATCGATACTTTGTTCTGGGAACAGTTCATTTATGCTCAAATCAATACAACCCAAACAATGGCTAAATTAACTCCATATTTCTCTTAGAAACCTGTAAATTCTTACAGTTACCGCTTCCTCACCTGTTAAGTAAAGTCACTTGAAAAATAAGTGGAAGCACTTGTAATGAATGTTATTGCTGGATTTCAAAATAATTTTTCAGAAGGCCTATATACTAAATTTAAAAATTACCGCTATAGGGTATTTGTTGAATATTTAGGTTGGGAGTTGAACTGTCCTAATAATGAAGAACTAGATCAGTTTGACAAAGTCGATACCGCCTATGTCGTCGCTCAAGATAGAGAATCTAATATTATTGGTTGTGCCAGATTACTACCAACTACTCAACCTTATTTACTTGGTGAGATATTTCCTCAATTACTTAATGGAATGCCTATTCCTTGCTCACCAGAAATTTGGGAGTTATCAAGATTCTCAGCAGTAGATTTCTCAAATCCGCCATCTTCAGCTAGTCAAGCTGTGTCATCGCCCGTCTCTATTGCAATTCTGCAAGAATCTATCAACTTTGCAAGGGAACAAGGCGCAAAACAACTCATTACCGCCTCTCCTCTGGGGGTAGAGCGGTTATTACGTGCTGCGGGTTTTCGTGCTCATCGTGCAGGCCCACCCATGGTTATTGATGGCTATGCGATGTTTGCATGCTTGATTGATGTGTAGTTCATAATCAATTAGGTACACATTGAACAGCTGGAGCGAGAAAAAAGTAGCACTTGCACCTCTTTTTTCGCTTCAAATGTACTAAAAGCACTACCCGAAAAATTAGTTTGACTCATAAAAATTTTTTTAATTGTATTTCTTATAATCATTAACTGCCTGATCTAAAGCCTGAATTCCCTCATCAATTTTATCGGCAGTAATAGATCCAATGCCTAACCTTAAAAAATGTTGATGGTGATCTGTACTTAGAAAAAATGGCTGACCGGCCTCTATAAAAACTCCTACATTAGCTGCGTATTGGGCTAAAACAGTACAATTGATATCACTTTGGGTATCAATCCAACATGCCGAGCCACCATTTAATGCATAAACATTCCATGTGGGAAAGTGATGGTGTAATGCTGATATTAACTGCTCACCACGATATTTATGGAGTTGAAACTGACGACGTAACATGCCGTGGTAATAACCTTGATCAATAAAAAAGGCAAATACTCTTTGATTAAAAACATTGGGGTGCCGAAGCATTAGACGACGCAAATGACGCAACTCATTAATGAGTTCTGGGGCTGCTACGATGTACCCTAAGCGTAAACCTGGTGCTAGAGGCTTAGATAAGCTCCCGATATAAACTACTCTCCCATGCCGATCTAAACTTTTTAATGCAGGGATCGTAGTATTTTGAACTAGAACCTGTGCATCGTATTCATCTTCTATAATGATACTGTCTTGCTGCTCCGCCAGTTGTAAAAGCTTTTTACGGCGTGAAGGAGACATGGTTATGCCTGTTGGGCATTGTCGTCCTGGTGTCACATAAAAATAATCACAGCCCACAGCATTTGTTAGGGTAACGCCTTCATGATCAACCGCTAATGGCACAATATTTGGTGTATGCAACATAAAAATATTTCGTGCATCAGGATAGCCAGGGTCTTCTATACCAACACTTTGTTGTTCTTTAAGTAGTAGTGCTGCCAACATATACAATGCATGCTGGCTTCCTACCGTAAGTAATATTTCATTTTCTTTGGCCATAATTCCACGGGTCGGTAAAATATGTTGCCGTATTGCATTTATAAGAAAAGTATCATCACCTTGTTGTGTAATATCCCTTGCCCATATCGATGCATCTTTAGCTGATAAAGCTTTAACAGCACACTCACGCCAAGATGAGGCCGGAAAACTTTCAAAGTCAGGCTGACCATATATAAACGGGTATGGGTAACTCATCCAATCCGCAGGTTTATTAATATGCCTTTGTGCTGATGGGCGAAGACGAAAGCGTGAAACCCATTCTGTAGATTTTGATGTCGTTTTTATCGTTTTGCTTTCACTACTATCAATTTGGAAGCTGGGATGCACAAAATGTCCACTACGTTGCCTAGACTCTAAAATACGTTCAGCTACGAGTTGTTGATATGCAATAGTCACAGTATTACGACCAACTCCAAGTTGATCTGCCAAATAACGACTTGATGGAACAGCCATACCTGGCTTGAGATAACCTTGTACTAATGCAGTAAACATCATACGGCAAATTCTTCCCTGCAAATTGAGTCCACTTTGCTCAGTCTCTGCAAATAATACGTTCCATATACCTGGTGCTTCTGGATTTGTTACAAACTGATCTCTTTCCATAGTGCATTTCTCGACCTATTTTGAAGCCCAAATGCTTAACATGGTGCATTTTGCCTCTGAAGACCTATGATTTACCGAAATCTGGCATCATAAATACAAATGCAAGACCTATTCCAACATATAAAAAAAATAAAAAATTAATAAATTTTAAATATTTAAATTAATTTAAGTCTGGCTCCATCAAAACCTTAAATCTGGTACTACGGCTAATTGCTCTATTTCCGTACAGTTTAATCATCAAAAAGGATTCGTATGTATTTGGAGTTAAAAAGATGAACCAAGCTCAACTTTTGCAACTAATCACTGACTTTTCTACAGCATGGAATAAACACGATGTAGAGCAACTCATGGACTGTATGCATCCTGATTGTTGTTTTGAAACAGTTGCAGGTGATGAGGTATACGGTACACGTATTCAAGGGCATGAGGCTGTTCGTCAAGCATTTGAAAATACTTTTAAAAGTTTTCCTGATGCACAGTGGCTTAATGGTAAACACTGGTTGAGCGAAGATGCGCTATACGGAATTTCTGAAACAACATTTACAGCATCAACCCCTGAAGGTGGAAAGATTGAAGCCAACATGGTTGATGTTTTCACCTTTAAAGATGGAAAAATTTTAGTCAAAAATGCATTCCGTAAAAATCGCCCCGTGCAAGCAGCCGCTTAAGGAGCCTGCCCATGAATCAATCAGTACAACAATTAACTTCTCTAGACAAAATAGTTGATCCAATATCTGAACCCATTCATCGTGGCTTTAAAACCTACAACGCTAAATTTGATCCGTTGACAGATAAGATCGTAACTGGCAACGAACAATACGCACCAACCTACTGGGTTGCAACGGCTGGAACACCTCCCGATGATGATGGCCCATTACCAGGTGATACAGAGGCCGACATTGTCATTATTGGTGGCGGTTTTACTGGTCTTTCAACTGCGTTAACTCTTGCAGAACAATTTGGTACTGCGCCATTAGTTCTTGAAGCAAATCGTAGTGCATGGGGTTGTACAAGCCGAAATGGCGGACAAGGTCAAAATGCTTCTGGTCGGTTATATCGTTCACAGTGGATCGAAAAATGGGGACTAGATATAGCCAAACGTTTAGATGCAGAAATTCGCGAAGGTTTTGATTATTTTAAACATCTGGTAACTGGTATTGAATGTGATGCACAAGATGGTGGGCATTTATATATTGCTCATCGTGCAAAAAAACTGGCGTTTTTAGAAAACGAAGGCAAAGTCATGAAAGATGTGTTTGGTTATAACACTCGTATGCTAAGCCGCGAACAACTTCACGAAGAATTTGTTGGAGACCAAGAAGCTGCCGGTGCGTTACTCGAACCTGATGGTATTGGTGTACATCCTTTAAAATTGGCTTTTGGATATTTAAAAAGAGCGCGTGCTGCCGGCGCGAAAGTACATACCTCAAGTCCTGTATTAGATTGGGAAACACGTAATGGTATTCACTATCTACGTACCCCCCATGGCACGGTCAAAGCTAAACGAGTCGCTGTAGCAACAGGTGGTTATACACCTAATGGTTTGCATCCAAGCTTGTCTGGCAAAATCATGCCAATTTTATCTAATTCTATTGTCACCCGTCCGTTAACAGCTGCTGAGCTTAAAGAAGCAGGCCTACATAGTACAACGTTCATTACAGATACTCGCACTTTACGCCATTATTACCGCTTATTGCCTGATGGTTCAGTACAGTGTGGCAGCAGAAGTGCTTTAACAGGAGCCGATGCAAATAACCCTGTACATCTAGAGCGTTTAAAAGAAGGACTCTATCGCAAATTCCCAAGCTTGCGTGGTATACCAATTGCATATTCATGGTGGGGTTGGGTCGATGTCAGTCATGACATGATGCCACGAATTGTACAGCCTAATCCTGATGAAACTATCTATTATGCAATTGGCTATGGCGGCAATGGTGTATCTTTTTCAGCAATGGCAGGACGTCGTCTTGCAGAACGAATAATGGGCATTCAACGCCCACAATTTGATCTACCTATTTATCAGTCACCATTACCTTCACATTTATTTCGACCTTTTAGACGGTTGGGGCAAGCCTTGTTGTACCGCTGGTATTACTTAAAAGACGAAATGCTTTAAGTGTTATTCAACGATCAGCCTAACGATACGGTTATAAAAATTATGAGGGGAGTTAGCCATGTATGATTCAGATTCAAACCAAGATTTAAAAAGTAGCTTGAAGCCACGCCATGTCCAGATGATGGCACTTGGTGGTGTCATTGGTATGGGGCTATTTGTCGGTAGCTCAGTAGTGATTCAATCTGCCGGCCCTGCAGCCATTCTTTCATTTCTCATCACAGGTACCTTAATCATTTTAGTGATGCGTATGCTGGGGGAGTTAGCCACTGCTTCACCGGTAACAGGTTCCTTTTATGCTTATGCTCGCTACGCTTTTCAAGATTCACCATTTTTATCTCGCCTCGCTGGATTTATGACAGGCTGGATGTATTGGTATTTTTGGGTGATCGTGATTGCCCTTGAGGCAATTGTTGGGGCTAAACTTCTCGCTTACTGGTTACCTGATATTCCCCAATGGATCGTGAGTCTGGTTCTGCTCGTTCTATTAACCGCAACCAATTTGTTCTCTGTCAAATCTTTTGGTGAATTTGAATTTTGGTTTTCATCTATCAAGGTTGCAGCAATTGGGGTATTTATTTTCCTTTGTTCATTATATTTATTTGGTTTCTGGCCAAACCATCAAGCTTCAGGACTAGGTGAATTATTAAACCATGGTGGCTTTATGCCAAATGGTTGGGTTCCTGTGTTATCAGGTGCAGTTGCGGCTACTGGTTTTTATTTTGGTGCTGAAATCGTCACAATTGCTGCAGCAGAAACAAAAAATCCAGAGCAATCTGTTGCTAAGGCAACTCAATCTGTCATCACTCGTGTATTGCTCTTTTATGTTTGCTCAATCTTTTTAGTCGTATGCCTTGTGCCGTGGAGCAGCCCCGATATCGCAACACCTTATGTAAGTGCACTTAAAGTACTCAATATCCCTTTTGTTGCAGATATTATGAATGCTGTCATTTTAGTTGCGGTTCTGAGTTGTCTAAATTCAGGAGTTTATGCTGCAAGCCGTATGTTGTTTGCTTTAACCAAAAATGGTGATGCCCCTCGTGCCTTAACTAAATTGTCTAAAAATGGAGTCCCTGTTCGTGCCATCTTATTCAGCACACTATTTGGTTATATTTCCATTTTAGCTTCGTATTTTTCACCTGAGGGTATCTTTCCTTTCTTGGTCGAGTCCTATGGTACGGTAGCTTTATTTGTTTATATCATCATTGCCCTTTCTCAAATCCGTTTACGTCGTCACCTAGAACGTGTTGCCCCTGAACGAATTAAAGTTCGTATGTGGTGTTTCCCATACCTCAGTTATGTTGCCATTATTGGTATGGTTTGTATCTTTGCCGCAATGTCCCTCATTCCAAGTTTACAAAAAGCGTTCTGGTTCGGTATTGCTAGTGCTGCGATTTTATTCTGCATTTTTATGATTCGTGACTATGTGGAACTACTTAAATTACGTAATCAACATCCCAAGTTAGATACTCTCGTTCCTGCGAAGCATAACAAAATCTAACCTCCTCTCGTTTACACGACCTGTCTTTTAGATAGGTCGTAAATCTCTTTTCAGGAATAAGCACATGTTGTTGAAAGATAAACTCGCTGCTTTTGCAGTGGTGTTCATCTGGGGTATTAACTTTTATTTTATGAAAGTTGGTGTGAGTGAAATTAGCCCCATGATGTTGGGATGTTTACGCTATATTTTAGTTCTAATCCCCGCTCTACTTTTTATTCGTATTCCACAAGTCGGATGGAAATGGCTCTTGGCATATGGGTTTATTAGCAACTTTTCTCAATTTGCCTTTATGTTTAGTGCTATTGCCACAGGTATGCCTACTGGGCTAGTTGCTTTAGTTGTTCAATCACAAGCCTTTTTTACAGTGATGATTGCTGTATTTCTTCTTAAGGAGCAAGCATCTTGGAATCAATGGCTAGCAATCGTTATCGCATCATTAGGACTATTACTGATTGCATTAGGTCAACAGCATAGTCATATCCCTTTATTAGGCTTGATACTCGTTTTATGTTCAGCATTCTCTTGGGCATGTGGAAATATTGTTATAAAACGAATGGGGTCCATTAATCCAATCGGGTTAGTCGTTTGGGGAAATATTCTTACTCCTCTTTGGTTTTTATTATTCGCTATCCAAGATACAGGTTGGCAAGGTGTCGTTGTAGACTGGCACGCCTTAACATGGCGTGGTTTGGGAGCTGCTGCTTTCTTAGCTTATTTCGCAACTATTATTGGATATGGTTTATGGATTTATTTGCTGACACGTTATCCAGCAGCCAAGATTAGCCCACTTTCGTTATGGGTTCCTGTCATTAGTATGATTTTTGCCAATATTTTTTTAGATGAACATTTAAATAACTGGCAATGGCTTGGTTCTGTTGTTGTGATGCTAGGTTTAATGGTTCATCTACTTGGACAAAAAATCAAAACGCATTTGATTGGAAAAAAGCCACTTCACCCCTGATACAATATATTCGTACAAAAACCAATCTCATCTCTACAACAGCTATATATCGTCATTATCTTAATTTTAAGCTTACCTCAATAAAGGCCTAAGAAAAACTTAGGCCTTTATTCTCCAAATAGCTCAAGAATGATCTGAAGCATTCGTATTAAGATTTAAATTTTTAGGGTTTGTATGATGCGTATCTACTACAAAGCTTTTATCACGCGGCATAAATGACGTCGATATAATTGCGACTACAGCCATACTTCCAATATAAAGCATAATTAGATATGGATTACCCTGCCCGACACTCAACAATTTAGTAGCAATCATCGGTGCTAAACCGCCACCTAATACGCCAGCCAACTGTACCGAAATCGAGATTCCGCTATAACGAATTTCCGCTGGAAATTGACGTGCAAAAAGCTGAGCTTGCGGCGCATACATAATTGGGAACACAACGCCAATTGCCAAAACAATTGCTGTCCACACTAATACCGGATCCTTGGTATTGAGCATGGTAAAAAATGGATAGCAGTAAAGCGCCAATATGCATAGACCAAACATAAACATATTGCGTTGGCCGACTTTATCCGACAAATGTCCACATAAAGGCGTCATAAATAAAATCACGGCTGCGCCGCAAATGGTGGCAAATAAAATGTCTTGGCGCGGGATTCCAAGTTGTGCAGTGGTATAAGCCAATGTAAAAGTTGAAGCAATGTAAAACCATGCATTTTCGGCAGCGCGAGCCAAAATAATGGTGATGAGTTGCTTTGGATGGTTTTTAAAAACCTGTAGAGCAGGAACTTTAACTTCTTCAGACTGTTGTTTTACTTTTTCGAAATCTGGCGACTCAGGCACTTTTACACGAATATACCAACCTACTGCCAGTAAAATAATACTGGCAAGAAATGGTAAACGCCAACCCCAGCTAAACAGTGCTTCTTCAGGTAATAACGACACCAGACCCAACGCGATTGAGGCTAGCATTAAGCCACCACCTGTACTAGCTTGAGGCAAACTACCCCAAAACCCTTTCCCGCCTTCGGGCGCATGTTCAACGGCCATCAGTACAGCACCGCCCCATTCACCGCCCATTGCCATACCTTGAATAAATCGCAAGACAACCAAGCCAATCGCAGCCCAATATCCAATTGATTCATAAGTCGGTAATAAGCCAATCAGTACGGTTGGGATCCCCATGAGCATCAAGGTCAACAGCAACATCGATTTACGGCCAATCTTGTCACCAAAGTGACCAAAGACTAAGCCGCCTAATGGTCTTCCAATAAATCCAACGGCATAGGTGGCAAATGCAGCAAGCACGCCGGTAAGTGCATCCAGATTTGGGAAAAATAGCTTATTAAAAATGAGCGCTGCTGCCGCACCGTAAATAAAAAAGTCATACCACTCAATGGTGGTGCCGACCATGCTAGAGATACCTGCTAATCGATGTGACGACTTTTTAGTATTTGAACCGTTTCCATGTATTGATTGCATCGTAATATCCTTTTTAGATTTTCTTGTTTTATCTTTTTTATGCTTATGACCAGCCCTGACCATAAGCATTTTCAGGTCTCGCCTTATCTCCTTAAGCTTTTTATGTTTTTGTAATTCGGTTTAGCTCAATTTTTCTAAAATTGGTTCAAATTTCGAATTACGTTCTTGCCACTGTGGTTGTTTGTCTTTATCGACAATGAGAGCGCGGACACCTTCAATAAAGTCACCATGTTCAAACCAGATATCCTGTAAATCACGTTCAAGCTGCATACACTGAGGTAAAGAGAGCCCTCGACCTAAATGTTGCAGTTTTAAACTGGTTTGCTTGGCAATAAATGAGCGTTGCTGCAAAATGCTGAGCATCTTGCTTGCCCAAGTCTTTAAGCTTTCATCTTGTTCATTTTCAAGACTTTGCTCGATTTCATCTAAATGCTGATATCCGAAGTGTTTACGGATACCTTCCGCCAATTGTTTTAATTCACTTTCGGCAGGGCGAGTAATAAATCGGGTAATGATACGTTCAATTCCCTCTTTGCTTAAACTTGGCGCGTCAACGAGAGCATCTTGCAAAGCTTGTAACTGCTCGCTTGGCACATGGTAGTCAATTAAATCGAGGTAAAGCGCATCACTACTGCTGATCTGCTCACCCGTAATGGCCATATAAACACCAATATCATCAAGGCGAGAAAGGAAATGAGTTGCACCAACATCTGGGAAAAAGCCAATCGCTGTTTCAGGCATGGCAAATCTGGACTTTTCACTGCTCACCACAATGTGGCAAGCCTGAGCCAAGCCAAAACCGCCACCTAATACATAGCCATCAAGCACAACAATGATTGGCTTTTCATATTCACGCAGTATATTTAGCATTTTATATTCGGCACTAAAGTAGCCTTTGTAATCAGCCGTGCCATTTTTATAACTGTCATAGAGATAGCGGATATCTCCACCTGCACAGAAGGCTTTTGGACTATTTGATTTGATTAAAACTGCCTGAACAGCAGCATCATTTCGCCACAGTTCCAATTGGGCACCAATACTTTTAATCATATCTAGCGACAATGCGTTGAGATGAGTCACTCGGTCTAAGGTAATCATGCCCAACTTACCTTGTTGCTCAATCATTAAGTGATTTTCTGTATTCATTTTATTGATCTCTTATTGATTTTTAAAATTTGGTTTTCGTTTTTCAACGAACGCCTGCATTCCTTCTTTTTGGTCAAATGTTGCAAAAATTGAATGGAACATACGTCTTTCAAAGCGTAAGCCTTCAGTAAGGTTTACTTCAAAAGCTCGGTTAATCGTTTCTTTAAGCATCATGTTTGCAGTTAAAGATCGCGCTGCAATTTTTTCTGCCGCTTGCAAGGTTTGTTCAAGTAATTCTTCTTTGCTAAACACACGTGCAACCAAACCACTTTGCTCTGCTTCTACAGCGCCCATTTGACGAGCGGTAAAACACATTTCCATTGCTTTGGCTTTACCAATTGCATGGGTTAAGCGTTGTGTGCCACCAATGCCCGGAATTACCCCTAAAGTAACTTCGGGTAAACCAAACTTGGCGTTGTCAGCACAATAAATAAAGTCACACATCAGTGCTAATTCGCAGCCACCACCCAATGCATAGCCACTCACCGCTGCAATTAGAGGTTTACGGCGCTGTGCAATACGGTCTGCAAGATGAAAAAAGTCATCTAAATAAATATCAGGAAATGCCAAATCAGCCATTTCTTTAATGTCAGCTCCTGCGGCAAAAGCTTTTTCTGAGCCTGCCAATAAGATGCAGCCAATTTCACGATCTTTTTCGAGCTGATCTAATGCCTGATTAATTTCACTAATTAATTCACTGTTTAAGGCATTGAGCGCTTGAGGGCGATTTAATGTAATCAGTCCAACCCCATTACGCTTTTCTAATAAAATACTTTGCCACTGCATTACTTATTCCTTGTTCTGATTTTATAGACTACGTGCGATGACTAAACGCTGGATATCACTCGTGCCTTCGTAAATTTGGCAAATACGGGCATCACGATAGATACGTTCAATTGGGAAGTCTCTGAGATAGCCATAGCCACCAAACACTTGTAGTGCACTCGAACACACACGCTCAGTCATTTCTGAAGCAAATAACTTAGCCATTGAAGCTTCATTGAGACATGGTTGTCCTGCTTCTTTTAAACGCGCAGCGTAGTGAACCAGTTGTCTTGCTGCTTCAATTTCAGTTGCCATACTAGCAAGGCGAAACGCGATGGTTTGATGCTCAAAAATTGGTTTTCCAAAAGTAATACGTTCTTTGGCATAACGAGTTGCTTCTTCGAGTGCCGCACGTGCTAGACCAACTGCTTGTGCAGCAATACCAATACGGCCACCTTCTAAATTGGCAAGAGCGATTTTAAGGCCTTCGCCTTCTTTACCCAGCATTAAGCTTTTATGGATGCGCACATCGGTCAGCGCAATTTGGCAGGTATCTGAAGCATGCAGACCGAGTTTTTCTTCAACACGAATCACTTCATAGCCCGGTGTTTCGCGTGGGACTAAAAAGGCACTAATACCTTTTTTGCCCGCGCTCGGATCGGTCACGGCAAACACAATAATGACGCCGGCATTATTACCCGAGGTAATAAACTGCTTGGCTCCATTTAAGATGTAATCATCGCCATCTTTCACCGCTCGGGTTTTAATGGCTCCCGCATCTGAGCCAGTATGTGGTTCAGTTAAGGCAAAAGCGCCGATCATTTCACCTTGAGCCAAAGGCTTTAAAAAACGCTCTTTTTGCTCGTCGGTACCAAATTTTAAAATAGGCACACAGCCAACCGAGTTATGTACACTCATGATGGTTGAGGTTGCGCCATCTGCTGCCGCAACTTCTTCAAGAGCTAGTACATAGGCTAAGTTACCCGTGTCTGAACCACCCCATTGCTCTGAAACAAGCATCCCCATAAAACCGAGTTGCCCCATTTGAGTCAGAGTTTCTTTTGGGAAAGTTCCATCTCGGTCCCAATCACTGGCATTAGGCTTGATTTGTTCTTGGGCGAAACTTTTCGCCATATCACGAATGAGTAATTGTTCTTCGGTAAATTGCATTATTATTTCCTTTACCCTGCTTTAGCTTGTTGTTTAGCAATTTCTTGATTACGCAATAAAAAGCGCTGAATTTTACCACTTGGAGTTTTAGGTAATTCACTCACAAATTCAACTAAACGTGGGTAAGCATGTGCAGAAAGTCGTCTTTTAACAAATTGGCTGAGTTGTTCAGCAAGTGTATCGGAAGGTTGGGCATCCGCAGCTAAAATTACGAAGGCCTTAACCACTTCGGTACGGTCCGGATCAGGCACACCAATCACTGCTGCTTCAATCACAGCGTCGTGTTCAAGCAAAGCACTTTCTACATCGAAAGGTCCAATACGATAACCCGATGTAGTGATTACATCATCACTGCGCCCTACAAAGCTCATGCTGCCATCGGCATGAAGCTCAGCAGTGTCGCCAGTTAAATAGTAATGACCGACAAATGGTGATTTTCGGCTTTCTTTATAGCCGCCGAACCACATCATTGGAGACTGGCTAATGTCGACTGCTAAAATTCCTGGGGTGTCCGCTGGAAGCTCTTCACCTTGTTCATTGACAATAGCAACACGGTAGCCCGGACTTGGGAAACCTGCTGAACCTGCATGAATTTCATGTTTTAAACCATGATGATTACACACCACCATACCCACTTCAGTTTGTCCGTAATGGTCATAAATCGGAGCATCAAGCACTTGTTTAAACCAACGTATTACTTCTGGATTCAGTGGCTCACCTGCACTGCTCACTACACGGAACTGCCCTTTTAACGGCGTCATTTGTGCTGGATCAGCCGCCATCATCATACGATAAGCCGTTGGTGCACCTGCCAAGTTGTTAACTTTATAATCTTTCACAATTTGACATAGGCTATCTGTGCTGAAACCACCCTCATAGAACAAAGTAGCGTGACCCAAGAATAACGGCCCAGTAATCGCGTAGTACAGACCATACGCCCAACCCGGATCAGCAATATTCCAAAACGAATCTTCTTCGGTTAAACCAATGGCATCTTGCATATATCGACCAAAGGCAATTAGTGCTTTTAATGGCACTTCCAAGGGTTTAGCAGGACCTGTAGTGCCTGAAGTAAACATGAGCAAGAAAGGATCTTGGATGCTACGCATAACCAGATCACATTGATCAGACTGCTGTTTCACTTCATTCCAAAAGTTAAAATCACCTGCTTTAAGCGGAGTGCCTTGTGCGTCGGCGACAGTCACAATTGCAGGGCAATTTTCAATTTCATCAAGCTTGCTACGGTTGCCCATATCGGTCACCACCAGCTTACTTTGTGCAAGCTGAATACGGTGCTCAATCGCTTTTGGGCCAAATGCAGTAAATAGTGGTTGATAGACAGCACCAATTCGCCAAGCTGCAAAAATAGTCACGATCAATTCAGGTGTTCTTGGTAATAGACCTGAAATACGGTCGCCTGCTTTTACACCTTGTGATTTTAGAAAGTTGGCAAATTGACTCGACCACTCTTTTAATTCACGGAAGGTATATTGCTCTTTTCGTCCGTCTTTTCCTTGCCAATACAGTGCAATTTTGTCGCCATCTGCGTGTCGTTCACAGCATTCATAACAAGCATTTAAGGCATCAAGTGAACCTGATAACATCTGTTTTGCAGTGCTTTCCAAATCGAAAGTCTGTGCAGCATTTTGATAATCCATCATATCTTTTCCCTCAGTCCGGATTTGTTGTTATTCACGACAGGGTTTAATGTGTTTAAAGCCATCCTTTGGCTTTACCATTATGCCTCTTGTGGCAGGTATTGCTGAATAATGCTCGAAAAGTCGAGATTGGCATTACCTCGCATGCACATTTGCTGATACAGCTGTTGCACCATGCCACCTAATACAACTGGTTGTTTGACTTGGCCCGCGGCCTCTACAGCGAGTCCTAAATCTTTCAGCATCAGCTGAGTTGCAAAGCCGTCTTGGTAACCTCGAGATGCTGGGGCATTTTCATTAATATGCGGCCATGGGTTACATACATCCGAACTCCAACAACGACCGCTTGAGGTGTTAATGACGCCTGCTAATGCTTGTGGATCGATACCCAACTTCACACCAAGTGCCATACCTTCAGCAACAGCAGCCATTGAAATACCTAAAATCAGGTTATTACAGATTTTGGCAATTTGACCTGCACCGACATCACCACAATGAACAATATTTTTGCCCATGTGGCTGAGCACAGGTTTTACTTCGTTAAAGGTTTGCTCATCGGCACCCACCATGAACGTTAGAGTTCCGGCTTGAGCACCAATGGTTCCACCTGAAACTGGTGCATCACAGATTTTAATATTTTTACCATGCGCAACAGCAGCAATGTCTTTAATGGTTTGTGGGTCAATGGTACTACTATCAATGCATAAGCTACCTGTTTTTAGCACTTCCAAGACACCATTCTCACCTAAGTAAACTTCCTTAACATGCTTTGCCGCAGGCAACATGGTAATGACCACATCTGCTTGTTTAGCTGCATCCTGCAGGCTGCTACACACCACCCCACCTGCCTCGGCGAAGTGCTGAATCGCGACTTCACTGAGGTCATAACCATAAACTTTGAGTCCAGCTTTAAGTAGGTTATGGGCCATTTTGCCGCCCATATTGCCTAGACCGATAAAGGCGATATTCATCCGTGATCCCCTTAACGTAAACTAATAGTTGTATTTACACCGCCAACTTCATGGCTATCTTCAAACCAGCGACTGGTAATGGTTTTGGTTTGAGTATAGAACTGCACAGCTTGTTTGCCGTATGGCCCCAAATCACCCAGTTTCGAACCTCTTGAACCGGTAAAACTAAAGAAAGGCACTGGCACAGGAATTGGAATATTGATACCAACTTGACCAATATCAATTAAGTTTTGGAAAGTACGTGCAATCGCACCGCTTTGTGTAAATAGACCTACACCGTTACCAAATGGGTTGGCGTTGATAAGCGCAATCGCTTCATCAAGTGTGTCTACACAAATAATTGAAAGAACAGGGCCAAAGATTTCTTCTTTATAAATACGCATGTCGGTATTTACGCCGCTAAAAATCGTTGCACCTACAAAGTTACCCGATTCATAGCCTTGAACTTGAACATCACGGCCATCGAGTAGCAACTCTGCCCCTTGCTCAACACCGCTATTAATTAAATCAAGCACACGCGCTTTAGCACGTTTTGAAATGACTGGGCCAATGTCAGTATTTGGTTCATGGCCTGCGTTTACTTTTAAGGTTTTGGCTTTTTCGACTAGCTCTTGAATCCACTGTTTGCTGTCACCGACCATGACTGCAACCGACAATGCCATACAACGTTGTCCTGCTGCACCAAATGCTGCACCCACCAAAGCATTTAAAGTTTGTTCTTTATTGGCATCAGGCATGACCACAACATGGTTTTTTGCACCCATCATCGACTGCACGCGTTTACCATGTTGCCCTGCCAGGTTATAAACATGTGTTCCAACTGCAGTTGAACCTACAAATGAAATCGCTTTAATATCTTTGTGCGTACACAAACGGTCAACCACCTCTTTACCGCCATGCACAACGTTGAGCACGCCAGCAGGAATACCTGCTTGAATCGCAAGCTCAACCAGCATCATGGTTGATAACGGATCTTGTTCTGATGGTTTTAAAACAAAGGTATTGCCGCACACGATTGCCATTGGGAACATCCAAAGTGGAATCATGGCTGGGAAATTAAACGGCGTAATACCCGCACAGACACCCAAAGGTTGCTGCAAGGTATAAGTGTCTACACCACGTGCCACACCTTCAACATATTCACCCATTTGCAAAGTGCCGACCGAACAGGCATGTTCAACCACTTCTAGACCACGTTGAATATCGCCTTCAGCGTCTGCCAAGGTTTTACCTTGTTCAGCCGTTAGTACTTGTGCAATTTCTTTCATGTTGGCACGGATTAAGTCTTGTAACTTAAGCATGATGCGCATACGTGCCTGAATTGGGGTCTGACGCCAAGAAGCAAAGGCATCTTGTGCAGCTTGAATAGCAGCGTCAACTTCTTTAACCGTTGCAAATGGTACACGACCAATCACTTCCTGAGTCGCAGGGTTAATAATGTCTTGCCATTCCTGTGTTTCAGATTCGATAAAATTTCCGTTAATGAGCAATTTAGCGGTTTCCAATTCGATTTTTTGGATTGTGTTCATAACCTCTCCGTAGGCCATATTTTTATTGTGTTCAATTATTAGAAAATACTTATCTATGTATTTTCTTTATTCCAGTTTCAATTGAGACTAGCAAAGAAAACTTTGACCACCAACGGAAATTCATGCACGATTGTTGTGCAAATATGCACAAGGATGACAACAAAAATGAAAGTGGATTGGGATCATCTACATTTTTTTCTGGTTTTAGCTCGGACTAAAACTTTGACCAATGCTGCGCGGATTATTGGTGTCGAGCACAGTACGGTTGCTAGACGGATTCAGGCCCTAGAACTTGCTTTGGGTACAACACTGTTTAAGCGTGAAGCGACAGGTTATGAGTTGACACTCGAAGGGATGGCACTTGTTCCTCGAGTTGAGCAAATGGAACAAGCTTTCTTACAAATTGAGAAACCACATCAACCTTTGCAAGGTCGTGTGCGAATTGGCACACCTGAAGGTTTTGGTACTGCGTTTTTAGCTCGCTTACTGGCTGAGTTCTCGATTCAATACCCACTGCTCACCATCGACCTAATTCCAGTGCCGAAAATGATTAAGCTTTCACACCGTGAGGCAGATATTGTGGTGTCAATTGATCGTCCTACGTCTGGCCCTTACATCATTACGCGATTATCAGATTATTGTTTAAAAATTTATGGTAGCAAAAACTATCTAACCCAAAACCCGCCTATCCGAGCCTTAGAAGATTTAACCCAACATCGCTTTGTGAACTATATTGATGATCTGGTCTATAGCCCCGAGTTGTACTGTTTAGAACGGTTACCTCTAAAGCTGAATGCCAACTTCCGTAGCAGCAGTATTTTGGCCCAACAAATCGCGGTGAGTGCTGGCGCAGGACTTGCGATTTTGCCCAAGTTTTTGGCAGATGATAAACCGGAACTTGAAGAAGTGTTAGAGCAACAAGTTCGCTTTACCCATACGTTTTGGATGCTGACCTTTGTTGATTTACAACATGAACCACGCATTAAATTGGTTTGGGATTATTTACGTAAACAAGCTGACAAATATCAGCATTTGTTGGTTGATTAAAAAGCCTAAATAAAAAAGCCAATCACTTATGATTGGCTTTTTTTGAAATCATTTATAGTTCATTAAACGAGTTCTTGGTCTAATTTTTTGATACGTGGCTTATAGAACACAAAATACGTAACGCTTAAAACCACCAACCATACTGGACTCACGTATACCGCTTTTAATGTATCTGGCTCGAGTGCCAAAATCACCAAAGTAAACAAGAAGAATGCTATAACGGCGTATGCCATCAGCACGCCACCCGGCATTTTAAATGTTGATGCGGCATGAAGTTCAGGACGAGTTTTACGATAACGTAAATAGCACGCCATGATTAAAATCCACACGCTAATGAATAAAATTACACAGAGTGAACTTGCTAGGGTAAATGCTTCCATCGTGTTTGGAACAAAGTACTGAAGCACCGCTCCACCCATAATGAAAATACATGAGAAGATTAAGCCGTTTGATGGCACTGCACGTTTTGATAAACGACCCAATGCGCTCGGCGCTTGACCGTCTTTTGATAAACCGAACAGCATACGGCTCGTTGAAAATACACCGCTGTTCATTGAAGACATCACCGAAGACAGTACAACCAAATTCATGATGATTGCTGAAATCGGAATACCTGCATTTAAGAACAACTCAACAAACGGGCTCTTATCTGCACGGATATGATCCCAAGGTGTCACTGACATAACGATAAAGAGCGACAAAACATAGAACAGGATAATACGTAATGGAATCGCATTAATCGCTTTAGGTAGATTCGTTTGTGGATCTTTCGTTTCAGCAGCCGTTGTACCAATCAATTCAACGCCAATGAAAGCAAACACGGCGATCTGAAAACCTGCCAAAAATCCACTTACACCTTTTGGAAATATGCCGCCATGAGACCAGACATTACTGATGCTCACCACATCACCGTGAGGAGCTTGGAAATGAGTGAGGATCATGTAGCCACCCACTCCAATCAAGCCAATAATGGCCAAAATCTTAATGAGTGCGAACCAGAATTCAACTTCACCAAATAGCTTAACAGTAAGCAGGTTAAGCCCTAAAATGAATAGTACACAGCCTGAACTAATCATGGCTTGTTGCATGGGTGAGAAACTAGCGCCTTCGGGCAGCCAGAAACTTAAATAGTTAATGACCGCAGACAAATCAGCAATACCGACCAGTACCCAGCCTAACCAATAAGTCCAGCCTATATAATAGCCAGCCCATGGTCCGATCAAATCATAAGCCATATCGACAAATGATTTGTAATGTAAGTTGGCAAGCAGTAGTTCACCCAATGCACGCATCAGAAAAAAGAACATGCCACCAATTATCATGTAAATCACGAGGATTGAAGGACCTGCGAGGGAGATGGTTTTGCCCGAGCCCATAAATAAGCCGGTTCCAATTGCACCGCCAATTGCAATCATTTGTAGATGGCGATTATTTAATTTCCGTTGTAAATGATCAGGGGAGCTTGCCTCATCAGAATGATGAACCATTGTCATATTAGAAGTCCTTTTTATATTTTGCTTAACTTAAATCAGCAACCTATAGGGAGAAAAACGAACCGTATATCGTGGGTTGCTGAGTCTATACCTCAGGACAAGATGTTCAAGTATATTTTTTCCTTAATTGATAAATCGTTTGTCCTGATTTTTTTAAGTCACATTATTTATGTACTGCCTTCACGGCAATTTTAATTAATCAATCTGGGTTTCCAGATTAGCCGAAGTGTAGCATGTGATCCTGCTATATGTACTTTTCCAATACTCTCCAAACTGCTCTATTGATCCAAAAATAAACAATATTATTCCGATAAAAAATCTAATAAAAATAAAAAAAGCCAATCATGATTGATTGGCTTTTTAATAAAACTTAATGATCGTTGACGAGTTCACGTCCTAGTTTTTTCATACGTGGTTTATAGAGCACATGATAGGTAACACCTAAAATGACCAGCCATACTGGACTGACATATAGAGCTTTCAATGTATCTGGCTCTAATGCCAAAATAACTAAAGTGAAAAGCATGAATGCCAAAACAACATAACTCATCCAAACGCCACCTGGCATTTTGAATGTTGATTTTTCATGTAA
Organism: Acinetobacter sp. LT1; assembly: GCF_059800965.1. Classification (NCBI taxonomy): domain Bacteria; kingdom Pseudomonadati; phylum Pseudomonadota; class Gammaproteobacteria; order Moraxellales; family Moraxellaceae; genus Acinetobacter; species Acinetobacter sp. LT1. The sequence goes on along the minus strand of NZ_JBBAXE010000014.1, from coordinate 22,400 downwards.
TTCAGGACGTAATTTACGGTAGCGTAAATAGCACACCATGATGAGACTCCAGACACTAATGAATAGAATCACACAAAGTGAACTTGCCAAAGTAAATGCTTCCATCGTGTTTGGAACAAAGTACTGAAGCACCGCTCCGCCCATGATAAAGGTACAAGAGAAAATCAAACCATTTGAAGGAACTGCGCGTTTTGATAAATGACCAAATGCACCCGGTGCCTGACCGTCTTTTGATAAACCAAACAACATACGGCTAGTTGAAAACACGCCGCTGTTCATTGAAGACATCACCGAAGAAAGTACAACTAAGTTCATGATGATGGCTGAAACAGGGATACCCGCATTTAAGAACAACTCAACAAACGGACTTTTGTCTGCACGAATATGGTCCCACGGTGTTACTGACATCACAATAAACAGTGCCAACACATAGAACAAAATAATACGTACCGGAATCGCATTAATCGCTTTCGGTAAGTTCTTCTGCGGGTCTTTGGTTTCAGCAGCCGTTGTACCTACAAGTTCAACCCCGACAAAAGCAAATACAGCAATCTGGAATCCTGCCAAGAAGCCTTCTGTACCTTTCGGGAATAAACCACCATGTGACCAAACATTACTGATGCTTGCAACAGCGCCTTGCGGAGCTTGGAAATGGCTGAAAATCATGTAGCCGCCCACTCCGATCAGACCAATAATCGCCAAGATCTTAATCAGCGCAAACCAGAATTCAATTTCACCAAATAGGCGTACTGTTAAGAGGTTAAGACCCATCACAAACAACACACAACCTGCGCTAATCATGGCCTGCTGTATTGGTGAGAAACTTGCGCCATCGGGTAGCCAGAAACCTAAATAGTTAATGACTGCTGAAAGGTCCGCAATACCCACCAGCACCCAACCTAACCAATAAGTCCAGCCCAAATAATAACCAGCCCAAGGACCAATCAGATCATGAGCCATATCAACAAAAGATTTGTAATGCAGATTTGCAAGGAGCAACTCGCCCATTGCACGCATTAAGAAAAAGAACATTCCTCCAATAATCATATAGATCAAAAGGATTGAAGGACCTGCGAGAGAGATAGTTTTGCCCGAACCCATAAATAGGCCGGTTCCAATTGCACCGCCAATAGCAATCAGTTGTAAATGACGGTTAGACAGTTTTCGTTGCAGATGATCAGGAGAATTTTCCGTATCTGAATGACGAGCCGTTGTCATATTAAAATTCCTTTTTGAATTCCTTTGTTAAGATCAGCAACCTACGGCGAAAATTGAACCGTATGCCATAGGTCACTGAATCTGTTCACCAAAAATGACTGGTTAAACCGTATCTATCTTCCTTCTGTTAGATACATCATCATTTTTGGAGTAAAAACGAATTACTTTTGTGCTGCCGTCACGGCAATTTCAATTAACCAATCCGGATTGACCAAATCGGCCTGAATTGTGGCACGCGATGGAGCAACACACCCTTTTAACCAGTCAACCCAAATTGCATTTACGGTTGAAAAATCAGAAAGATTTTTTAAATAGAGCTGTGCAGAGAGCAAGCGAGATTTGTCGGTATTGGCTAATGCCAAAAGTTCATCAATTGTTGCAAGAATTTCACGAGTTTGGCCTGCCACGTCTTGCTCGGTATTTTTAGGTACCTGACCTGACAGATAAACCACTTTGTTAAAAACAGTCACGGCGCTCATGACTTCGTTAGTGTTAATCTTTTGTATATCTGAATTAGACATTCGGATTTCCTTATACCTGATTAATAAATTGAACACGGGCGGTGACAGCACACATCAGTTCATAGCCCACCGTACCTGATGAAACTGCGACATCATCAATAGGTAAAACGACGCCTGTACTTGATTGGCCCCAAAGCACGACTTCACTGCCGACTTTGGCACTTTCAATACCTGTTAAATCGACTGCCAACATATCCATGCTGACACGACCAATTGTGCGAGTGCGGACTGAGTCCACTAAAACAGGCGTACCTGTTGGTGAAATACGTTGATAACCATCTGCATAGCCACAAGCGACAATCCCAATCGTCATCGGTTGCTCTGCGACAAAGTTTGAGCCATAACCTACGCTTTCATTCGGCTCTAAATGCTGAACGGAAATAATTTCACTGCGTAAGCTCATGGTGGGTTGTAAGCCCCAGTCCGCAATACTATGCGTCGGGTAGTCTGGCGAGCTGCCATAGAGCATGATGCCGCTACGTGCATAATCTGATTTGAGCTGGTCTTGATAACGCAGAATTGCCGCACTATTACTTACCGATCTTTCACCTGGTAAATCTTTAACAATTTCTTCAAATGCAGTGATTTGATAATCAATACCCTGCTGGCCGAAACGCTCTCCATCTGCATCTGAAAAATGCATCATGTGGGTAATCTTGGAGACATTTGCCAAGTTATTTAAACGTTCCCAAGCCTGAACATAGCGCTGTGGTTTAAAACCAAGACGGTTCATACCACTGTTCATTTTTAGGCAAACATCAAATTGAGCAGGATAAGGATGCTTTTCTACCCACTCGATTTGCGCTTCACTATGAATGGTGAAACTGAGTTTGTACTGCACACAATCAAATAAATCTTGAGGAGAAAAAACTCCTTCGAGCAATAAAATTGGACCTGTCCAACCTAGAGCACGAATTCGTTTTGCTTCATCAAGATCAAGTAAGGCAAAGCCATCTGCTGCTTTAAACGCTTCATAAACACGTTCAATTCCGTGTCCATAAGCATTGGCTTTTACAACGGCAAAGACCTTACTGTTTGGCATAGCCTTGCGTACCACCGCCAAGTTATTTTGTAAGGCTTGACGGTGGATGACTGCGGTAATAGGACGAGGCATGATTACTTTCCTAACGTCCGTTATGCAGCATGCGCGTGTGAATAACGCTGAATTGAAAGGCCATCGGTACTGATATCAGTCTTGTGATTCAATACGATGTCACTGATTAATTTTCCTGAACCACACGCCATGGTCCAACCTAAAGTACCGTGACCTGTATTCAAGAACAGGTTTTTAAAGCGAGTTGCGCCAATAATCGGTGTACTGTCTGGTGTCATTGGACGTAAACCCGTCCAGAAAGATGCCTGTGCCATATCGCCGCCCGGGAACAAGTCCTGAGTAACCATTTGCAAGGTTGCACGGCGGTCTTCGTTCAGACCTAAATTGAAACCGCTTAACTCTGCCATTCCACCTACGCGAATACGTTGGTCAAAACGAGTAATCGCAATTTTGTAGGTTTCATCAAGCACTGTAGATTGTGGAGCAAAAGCAGGGTCAACAATAGGAATCGTCAACGAATAACCTTTCACAGGATATACAGGTAACTGTAGATCGAGTGGTTTCAAGAAATCACGTGAATAACTACCAAACGCTAGAACATATCGATCTGCGGTTAAGACCTTACCATTGACCTGAACGCCCTTAATTTCATCGCCTTCAACAATCAATTTTTCTACGTTCTGGTTAAACTGGAAGTTAACACCCAACTCTTTAGCAATTTGAGCTAAAGCATTGGTAAATAAATAACAGTCACCTGTTTCATCATTTGGTAAATGTAAACCACCAACCAGTTTATCTTGTGCATTTGCCAACGCTGGTTCTACACGACCAAGTTCATTGCCATTTAATAATTCGTAGCTTACGCCGCATTCTTGTAGCACGCTAATGTCACGTTGAACCGCTTCCATTTGTGCATCTTTACGGAATAACTGCAACGTGCCTTTTGCACGGTTTTCGTAATTAATGCCTGTATCTTTTCTAAGTTCACGTAAGCAGTCACGGCTGTATTCAGCCACGCGCATCATACGTTCTTTGTTTACAGCATAACTTTGCGGATTACAGTTTTTTAGCATTTGAGCCATCCACTGTAACTGCCACATGCTGCCATCTAAATTAATCGCAAGCGGTGCATGATGTTGAAACATCCATTTCACAGCTTTAAAAGGAATTCCTGGTGCTGCCCAAGGAGTCGAATACCCAGGCGAAATTTGACCTGCATTACCAAAACTTGTTTCTTCGGCAGGACCTGACTGACGATCGAGAACAGTAACCTCAGCTCCTTGTTGAGCTAGATAATAGGCACTTGCCACTCCAATAACGCCGCTACCTAAAACAATTACGCGCATTTCCATTCCCTCACGCACACCAGTTTATTTAACTAGTATATTTCTGCTTCAATAGTTTATTTCACTGTTTTTCAGGCTATAATCTAGGTAAATTTATGTTTTTCTCGCGAGAATTTAAAAAAAAGAGGAAATATCTATGCGCCCCTTAGATCGTATAGATCGCATGATTCTGGACATTTTGCAGCGTGAAGGACGAATTGCGATTAGTGAATTGGCATCGAGAGTTAACCTGTCGACTACCCCCTGTTCGGAGCGTGTAAAACGCCTTGAACGCGATGGCATTATCATGGGTTATTACGCACGGCTAAACCCAGCCTTTGTGGACCGTAACCTGCTGGTCTTTTTAGAAATTAAGTTATCTGCCAAATCTGGCGATGTGTTTGATCAGGTAGCCAGAGACTTAGTCGAAATTCCTGAAGTGCTTGAATGTCACCTTATTTCAGGCGAATTTGACTACCTCGTAAAAGCGCGTTTAAAAGAAATGAGTGCATATCGCCGCTTATTAGGGGATCTGCTAAAGAAACTCCCCGCTTCGGCATCGTCACACAGTTATGTGGTCATGGAAGAAGTGAAAGAAACTTTATATTTAGATGTAAGCAAGTAAAGCGAAGCTCCATTGAACTCGCTTTACTCACGTTTTAAAAATTAGAAATATTTTAAAATCGAAATATGTTTATTTTGATGTTTGAACTTCGAGAACCACTTAACTGCTGGATAGAGCGCAAAAGACAACACAATCGTGATTAACCACAGCATCCACACATGATTGACCGACAAATACTTTCCGTAGTTAGCTCCCCACACACTGAGTGCAAACACATACATGAGTTTCAACACATATAAATGCAGTAAGTAAAAGAACATAGGCACCGAGCCAAACACCACCAAGGGTTTTAGGAATGAATATTGCTGCATACGCTCAAAAGCCACCAGCACAAGCAAGCCAATTCCAACATTCAGCAAAATAAATAATAAAGACGGTGGATACTTAGTGAGGTTAAAAAAGCTCATGAGGCTCAGTTGTAATGACTCAAAATGTTGCCACGGCTGGTCGCCATAGACATTGATAAAACGCAGTAAAACAAACAATCCAATACTTACTAAACCAAGGCTAAGTAAAGTGCGGCTTCTTTGCTTTGCTGAATATTTTGAACTAAAGAACTGACCTAGCGCATAGCCCAATAAAATCACGCCAATCCAAGGTAAAACAGGATAGCTTGTGCGAAGCTTGATGCCTGCAATCTCAATCCAACCACGGTCATGTAAAACCAACCATATATTTTGTAAGACGCCTTGTGAGAAGTGCACCGAATCTAACAAGTTGTGCCCAAAAACAATAACCAAACCTGCGCCCGCAAGAACAGGCAAAGGCAAACTTACACAACACGCTAGCACCACCATACTGATACCAATCGCCCAAATCACTTGTAAATAAATGACTTCGGGTGGAAAAGTTGCTGTCCATGCAAAGTTCACGAGCGTAAGCTCTAACACAATTAAAAATAAGCCGCGTTTTAATAGAAAGGCACGCGTTTGTTGTAAGTCCTGTTTTTTGGACTGAAATAAAAATGCAGAAATACCCGTTAAAAGTACAAAAACCGGAGCGCAAATATGGGCCAATAATCGACTGCCAAATAAAGCCGGTTCTGTTACTGTTACGTCCATTGGATCGGTAACCTGTTTATGTAAATAGAAAGTTTCTCTTACATGGTCGAGCAACATAATAATGATGACCAGACCGCGTAAAGCATCAATCGACTGTAAACGTTCAATATTTTTTTCTATAGACATAGCGGTAATCAATAAAATAATGTAACGTTATACTATTACATTTAATTCCTTTTGTCTTTTTATGGCTGATTATTTATGCGACACAAATTAGGATTGTTGTCTTCGTTAGGTCTATCATTTATATCGACCCTCACTTGGGGAGAGGAAACATCAACGGTACTTGAGACCATACGCATTCAGGCCGAAAGCACCCGAGAAGATGTGAGCCAAAATAGCTCGGCAACTAAATTTACTCACGATGTTTTAGATGTCCCTTTTAACCGTGCTTATCTTTCTAAACAAATAATGGAACAACAAGACGTTCAACGAATTGATGACGCATTAAGCTTAGTGAGCGGTGTTTTTCATCAAAATAGTTTCGGTGGTGGTTTTTGGGATAATTACTCTTTCCGCGGCTTTAGTACCGATCCCAATTTAGGTGCCTCAATGATCCGCAACGGCTTGAGTGTCAACCGAGGGATTAGTGCTCCAAAAGATGTAGTAAATATTGAATCTTTAGAGTTTTTAAAAGGTCCAATGGCGGCGCTATATGGCCGCGGCGAAACAGGAGGCTTACTTAACCTCAACAGTAAAAAACCACAGTGGGAAAGCGAAAGTGAAGTTAACCTACGTGCCAATACCCAAGAACAATACAGAATAAGTCTGGAACACACTGCCCCTATTAACGATGAACTGGCCTATCGTGTAGCAGTGGCTCATGAAGATAATCAAAGCTTTCGTGATCATGTCAGTAGTGAACGCTGGTTCTTTTCACCGCAGCTCACATGGAAAATTTCAGACCAAACACAACTCGACTTTGATAGTGAATTTACAGAGCATAAAGGAACCTTTGACCGTGGTGTCAGCACCGTCAATCACCAGTTTGTGATGGACCCGAAAACCTTTACAGGTGAACCTGACGACGGCGATTTGAAAATAAAAGATTACTTTTACCAATTACGTCTGAGTCACGAATTTAACCCTGACTGGAAGCTAAATAGTGCTGTCAGTTATAAAGATGCCAAAATGGTCGGCTTTGCAACCGAACCTCGTCGTATGCAAGCCGATGGCCGTACTTTAGAGCGTCAACGTCGCTATCGTGATTATACAAGCCAAGATGTGCTGGCTCAGACAGAGTTACTTGGCAAGGTTGATACCTCGTGGGCTCGCCATGAAATTTTACTTTCAACCGAGCTTGGTCAACTCGACTATAAACAATATCAACTGCGTCGAAACCATGATTCAAACTCTCCCACTACAGTGAATACTATTGATATTTACCAACCTGAATATGGTAAATATTTACCGAACTTAGCTCCATTTACCAACACTAAAGAGCGCCAACGCTATTTTGCACTCAATATTCAAGACCAGATCTTTTTTAATGATCAGTGGAGTGTGCTATTTGGCAACCGTTTTGATCAGGTCGAACAAGACTTTGAAAATCACCTGACTCAGACTGAAAGCAACCAAACGCTTCACCAGAATAGTCCACGTTTCGGAGTAAATTTTAAAGCCTCTGACCAATGGGCGTTTTATAGCAACTATGGTCGCTCATTTGCCATGAATAGTGGTATGAATCGAAATGGTCAGACTTTTGCCCCTGAAAAAGGCGAAAGTTATGAGGTCGGCACCAAATATAAAATAAATGATCAAAGTGTGCTTAGTCTCGCTTTGTTTAAAATGAAAAAACAGAATGTACTGACAACCGATCCAATCGACAGTAATTTTCAAACCGCAGCAGGTGAAGTGAGTAGTAAAGGAGTTGAGTTTGACTTAAATAGCCAGATCACTGATCGCTGGTTCGTCAATGTCAACTATAGTTATACCAATGCTCAAATTGAAAAAGACCAAGACTTGGCAAAAGGCGCGCGGCTGAGCAATGTTCCTAAACACCAAGGTGCTATAAGCACTAACTATGAGTTTCTACAAGAAGGTGCAAGAAAAGCAGGTGTAGGTGCCAACCTCACCTATGTGGATGAGCGTAGCGGGCATAATCTAGATAATGGCTTTAATTTACCGAGTTATACGCTGGTCAATTTAAATGGCTACTATGCCCCATCTGATCGTTTACGTTATCAGCTCAATGTAAATAATCTGTTTGATAAAACCTACTATGTCTCAAGCTATAGCGATTTATGGGTTCAACCAGGTGAGCCACTGAACGCCTCAATCTCAGCACAATGGAAGTTTTAATTGATACATAAATAAAAAGCCCGAATTATTTCGGGCTTTTTTATTAGAACATACCATTTTCATTGACGAGCGGGACGGGCTGTACTTGCCCAATATCCCAAAACTCAGCAATTTTGCCCTTTTCAAAACGACAAATATGAACCACAGCCAAGGTGGTTAAGCCGTTCATTTGCATTTCAAGTTTTGAATGCACAGCAACCAAATCACCTTCTTCAATGACATGTTGAACATCAAAGACTTTGTTGGGAGTTTCAATTGCACTTTCACGCATCCCTTCCTTCAAAGAAGTCGCATCACCTGCAAAATAAGGGTTGTGATGCTTGAAGTTCGGCGCAGTGTAATTGCTGTAAGCTTCATCAACTTCACCAGCTGCGGCAAGCTCTAAAAACCGTACTGCAACTTGTTTTTGAGATAAGTTCATGATTATCTCCTACTCTTTATTTTAGACCTTACTGCAACAGGTCATCTTCTTCGTCTTCCTCGAACACATAGGCCATACAGCCCCATCCATCATATTCGCCCTGAAATTTCTCAGCGATGCTGGCAAACCATTGCTCTAAATCAACAATATCTGAATACTCAGGTTCCATGTTAACGAAGATGGTAATCACCCACTCATTTGGCTCAACAGAGTCATCTTGAAAAAGTGAAACTTTTTGTTCTTGGTAAAGCAAATAGAGTGCACATTGCTCAGCATTTTTCTGATCTTGAAAAGCAATTGAAAATTCAATTTCATGCAGCTCGGTTAAATCATCCCCATCTTCAGCCATTTGCCAAAGTACGTTGCCGTTATCGTCATCTGGAAATTGTTCGTAGTCACGAGTCATAAAATGATCCTTGTTGTTGTCGCAGTATTAATATTATTCGACATCAAGAATACCCGACTTTTATTGCAGTTTGGGTATATATTCAGTTCCCAATTGCATCAAATTAATTCTTTTAATTATATAAATTTTAAAAAGGCGCTTGGGATTGAATGACCACATCTGTTCCTTTCAATGGATGTTGGAAAGCCAAATATGCAGCATGTAAGGCCATGCGATTTAAGTGAAAACGTTTAGGTTCAGGATGATATAACTTGTCCCCCATAATCGGATGTCCTATATGCATCATGTGGACACGTAACTGATGTGAACGCCCTGTTACAGGTTCAAGTAACACTCGACTTTGATCTGTTTTTTCATCATAAACCAACGGTTGAAACAAGGTTTTAGCATGTTTGCCTAATTCAAAATGTACAATTTGTCTTGGGCGATTTTCCCAGTCAGTAATGAGAGGAACTTCAACGCTGCCCTCTTGTGCGACTTGGCCTTGCACCAACGCAATATAATGCTTTTTAACTGTTCTGGCCTGAAACATTTTACTTACAGCAACTTCTGCATCGCGATGCTTGGCAAACATGAGTAAGCCTGATGTCGCCATATCTAAACGATGTGTGACCTTCGCTAAAGGGAACTTTTCTAGCACCCTTAAATAAGCACTGTCATGATGCTCAGGTAACCGTCCCATTACCGACAACAGGCCCGCAGGTTTATCAACCACAATTAAATCATCATCTTCAAATAGAATTGAAAGTGGATCTTGTGGTGGAGCGTAAACAAAGTTGTCGTTTAAAGGCATGGTTGTAGAAGCAGCAATGGAGCATGGCGGCAAATCATAAAGAAATTTCGGTTCTACCGCAAAATAATCTATAACGCTATACTCATGTTCCACGTGAAACTCAGAAAATCTTTATCGTTTTTTATTCATTTCAGCCAAAAGATCGAGCTGAATTTCTTGAATATGCGCAAGTCTTTCCCATTGATGCGACAAAAGATGGTCCATTTTTTCATGTAAATGACGAATCTCAAGCTCGGCTTTTAAATTAATTTGATAGTCATGTTGAGAGCGCAAACGGTCTTTGGCCTCTTGGCGGTTTTGACTCATCATAATAATAGGCGCCTGAATTGCAGCTAAACATGACAACACTAAATTCAGCAAAATAAAGGGATAAGGGTCGACGGGACGGACTACCATTACGACCGTGTTTAGAATAATCCAACCTGTCAAAAATAGAGCAAAGCAAATGAGAAAAGCCCAGCTGCCACCAAATGTCGCGATCTTATCTGCTAACTTTTCGCCAAATGTCCAATTCTGATCAAAGTCGGATTCGGTATTTCGGCTAATTAGCTCATGGCGTTGCATACTGCCAATCACTTCATTTTCTAAATTAGAGAGTTCACCCTTTTCGGAACGTAAAATTGATTGAACGTACTTAATTCGATAATCTGCCAGATCGGCTCGACAAATAAAACTTGAGTAATTCCAATCTGGATAGTCTTTTAAAATTTCATCACTAATGACATTACGAATGACTTCACCAGACACTAGATCTTTTAAAGGAAAATTTTTCCCACAAACGGCGCACTGCCGACACTGATTTTTATTCTCCATATTATTCAGCTCTTTATTATGATAATAAGATTATTATATAAACAATTTTGGCTGATCACATCGTAAATAAAAATAGTAATCTAACCTAAAATCTGTAAAGTCGCTGGTACGATTTTTCGATGGGCAGGAATTACAGGTAGCATATACAATCGCCCAAGCCAATTTTTAATATGCACTATTGTAGTTACGGTAAGCACTTGGGTATCTTCATTTTTATAAATAGATAAAGTCACATTTAAGTGCTTGTCATCATCTCCAATCACTAACTCATTTTCGGTACGCTGCAAAAAAGTAAAAATTCCAATCCGGTCGCCTGCGACATACTCATTTTCTTTTTTATTTGAATCAATCTGTTTGAAACTTCCTAAGTCTTTAAGCCCAATCTTTGAAGTAATTTTATTACGCATATTCATGCTCCACTCTACCCACTGCGGAGTGTGCTGGAATAGCTTAATAAGCTGCTGAAATACATTTAGGTCGGGCTGCCCAAGCACAATACTCCACGAATCGTGGAAGTAAGCATTATTCAGTTGAGATGAGATTTGACTGTCGGTAGGTAAAGCAGAAAAATAAGGCTTATTCATAAATTATATTCTTGTAAAGTATCGTTTTTATTATAGAGAATTTTTTAGGGTGTCAAGGGAAAACATCTATGGTTTACTTCAACAATCATAACTTTGTAAGTTATAACCTTGTGCCTATAAACTTTTGATCTATAGCGTCCTAAGCCGAATCGAGACCTTTTAGGTGAGTACACACTAACGTTATACGTTTTGGTGCATGCTACTCTTTTCGATCCCTATCACACCCTTGAGATATAGTTTAGCCAGCACCCTGCGGGATTGTTTTTCTAAGAAAAGCTAATTTTTACTATTTTTGGGAATTTTTACAACATTAAGCCAATTTAAAAGAATTTATTCCCATTTAAAGATAATTAGTTAAATTTAAATTCCACTTTATTTGTGTTTTTCGGTTTATTTTACCAAGCAAAAAATTTGTAAGCCAAATTGGAAGTTCGTTCAACAGCGCATGTTTAGCCGAATAACTCATGTAAAACTAACTCCCTAACCCCGCTTTTAAGCATTTTTATTCTTTGGGTACTATTCTTAGAGATAACTTTTGCGCTTGAATACATTATAAAAACATATTATAAACTATTTCTAACCAAATGATTGGTTTTTTGGAACTTTATAATGAACAACAATATTATAATTTTTGGTTATGGAACAGGTATTTCCAAAGCCGTAGCACATAAGTTTGGTAAAGAAGGCTATAAAATCGGTTTAGTGGCACGTAATGCTGAAAAACTTGAAAAGGCCATTTTAGAACTTAAAACACAAGGTATTGAAGCTTACGCTTTTACATGTGATTTAGCGGTTCTTGAAGATATACCAAATCTTATTAATCGTATTAAAGACCGATTAGGAGAGATTAAAAATATCCATTGGAATGCTTTCCATGATATTGAAGGCAATATCTTAAAAACCCCTCCACTAGAGCTCACCAAAAGCTTTCATATTCGTGTTTCGAGCTATATTGCGACGGTACAAGCTTGCTTAGGCGATTTAGAGAAGAATCACGGTAGCATTTTATCGACAAACGGAATTTTTGCTTTCGATGCAGTGGGTATCGACTTGGTGGCTAAAGAGTACTCATCCTTAGCAACTACCGCTGCCGCTCAATACAAAGCCACCAACTTGCTTGCTCATAGTCTAGCGGACTCAAATGTTTACGTGAGCCAAGTGATTGTGAATGGTTTTGTTGATGGGACATCTGGAGCACAAGATAAGACTTACACGGTGCATCCAGAAACGGTTGCAGAGCAGTTCTGGTATTTACACCAGCATAAACAAGAAACTGTTTCTCTTTGTGGTGAAGCCATTCAAGCTGCTTAAATAATTTTCTTATGAGAGGAGAAGCGTAATTAATTACGCTTCTCTGAACTTTTTTAATTTTATGTTTCTATGCCCCAGAAATATTTAATTATTTTTCATACTCTGAAGGATCAATTGTGTATTCTTTGAATAAAATTGAACGCACAGAGTCTTTTATACGTTCATCATGTTTAATAATTAAATAAATATCTTTTTTAGTCAGAGGAATTTCTTTTAGTAAATCAGACAAGTCCTTCGACCTTATACCACTGACTTCACTAGGTTGTTTTAAGATATCTGGGTCTTGTTCTTCGAATTTAAAATCTACACCTTGTAAATTGAAATAAACCATAACTCTTCTGTTCAAAGAGTCACTATCATCATATAAAACAGTACCTTCTGGCAAAATATAATATTCTGGCAAAGTGCTATTTTTCGAATATTTACCTTCAAACGAATATATCTTTAAAGGTTTTTCTAAAACATGAATTTCTGGTACTTTTGTACTTTTCCAGAAGTAATAGTTTATTAAGGACTGTATGATGAAAAGTAAAATTAGTATGGTAATTAATAAATTCTTTTTCATACTTATCTCTTATTTAAACCAAATAAAATCATATGGTTAAATATCTTATTCATTTACAATAAATTCATAGGTCTTATCTAACTTCCCATCCCCACTAGCATAAAAACCCGCATATATATGAATTGTAAAAGTTCCCTTATACTTTGGAACTCCAGAAATTTTTAAATTATTATAAGCATCCGCTTCATGTTCATCTATTGGGCTAATAGAGATATTCATATCACTAGGGAAATTAGTTTCAACTTCAAAAGAATATGGTATCACTCTACCACCTGATATGTTTAATTGCTGATTATATGCCTTACCTACATAGGCTACTGGAAGTCTTTCAGGCTCAATTGTATATTCGTGACCACACCCTGCCATAAGTAACAAGGGAATACCTAAAGTTATCAAGTCAAGTTTCAGATTTTTAAACAAATTATTTTTCTTCCCATATAATTGGAAATTTTTCTGATTTAGTTACATTACCAATCATTGCAGAGAAAATTGCTTGGCATTCTAAATTGATTTTTTTAACTGAACTGATATCTATAGGTTCACAGCTTCTATTATCACTATTTGAGCAGAATTCTACAGATACATCAATTTTGTTATTTTCAATTTTATTTATATAAGCATCCAACATTTGATTGTTATTAGCAGTATTTTTGCAAACAATTTTTTTTGATGAAGATTCTTTTACTTTATCTAGAACCTCATTGTTCTTAAAATTAATAGAAAAATTTAACTTTTCATTACTTTTAGCTATATTATCTACCGTAAAGTTTGAAAAACTCTCACTACAACCTATTAAAGCCAATGAACTCAATAAGAATACTTTTTTTATCATTTTATGACCTTTTTTAACTCAGAAATTAAAAGATCTGAAGCTGATATTTTATTTTCTAAAAATTTTTTTTCAAAAAACATTTCAGAAGCTTGTCCATGATGATAGGTAGAAACACTATTAAAATTAGCTTTTGCCGTATCATCGTCATTCCATCTTCCACCTAAAATTGCGATATAATCATCTCTATAATTCCTTAAAGGCTGAGAAAAGATATTAATCCATTTTTTCGCGACTGGATCTGGCTCTAAATAATAAATACGAGCACGGTCATTTCCAACGCCACTTTTGCTAAGTAGAATCCCTACAGGATCTATTGTTATCAGAGTATGAACTGTGCAGATTTTCGCTTTAGATAATTCTTCTGATAATCCTGCAACATTCCATCCTCCTAAACTATGGCCCACTAAATTGATCTGTGTATTTGGTTCTTCTTTTAAAATATTTTTGATATCTGTAAGTAAATTTAATAAAAGTTTTCCTCTATATCGCTTAACCACACTATCAGTACTATAAGCCTCTTCATAACCATAATATTCAAATTTAGCTTTAGTTATTTGTGAGCTAGATGCTTCTTTAAATTTTCTCATACATGATTTCATGATGCCCGTAGGGCCAGCTCCAATATCATCTGGAAAATCTATATCCAAAGGACGTCCCAGAAATTGATATTTATCAGCAGCACCACCAACAAATGCAGTAAAACTTTGCTTATATACATCTAATACAACAGGCTGTATAGGAGGCATGACACATGCACGACCGCAGGTTTGTTTTGCAAAGCTTTCTAAAGCTATAGCAGCATCATTCATGTTTAAATTTCCACATGTATTTTATATTGCTTATTCGGCTCTTCAGTTTCTAACTTAACCAAGCCAGTTCGATCTAACTTACCGCGCTCAATTTCTTTATCATGTTCATCAAAAATAATATATTCCGTACCAGGTTTTAGTTTATTTCCTTGTTTATCCATTACATCAAACCATAAACCATATTTTTGTTTTCCTTGTTCTGGTAGATACGGTAATGAACTATTCACACTCCCGCCCCCCATAAACAAATGCTGCCCAGCCTTCACTTCAAACTTGCCACTTGTGGTCATAAAAATACCTGAACCGGTAATTTTGACTTGAGAGCCGCCTGCGGTGAGTACAATTTCTTTGGCTGCTGTGGCCTCAATTTTGTCTTCTGTCGAAATCACCTGCACAGCTTTACGGGCAATTAAATCTGCTCCGTCACCTTGAGCCTGTATCTCAACTTTGCCTTTGCCTGCATAAAGCCTCGCTCCTTCTTGAGCCGCAAAAAGGCTAATTTTATTTTGGGCATGCGCGATTAAATTCTTTTGGGTAGACAGGTTAATACTGTCTCCAGCAGTTTGGTTGAGCTGCCCATCTGCACTTAAGTGAATGTCTTCGTTACTGCTCAATGCAACACTATTTGGACTCGCCAACAACATAATCGCCTCTTTAAAGGTTTTGGCTTTTGCGTTGTCTTGCTGCTCAAGTTTTTCAATAAAAGATTTTAGGTTTTCTAAATTTTCTAACGGATCAGTTTGCTGATTTTTGGCGACTTCACTGAGTGCCTTGGCATTGTTCAGACCGCCTTCGATTTGTTGTTTGGCCTCATTTGCATCTAGGTGTACACCTTGAGCTTGGTCCTGTTTATGGGTACTAACGAGTAAACCACTGCCTGCTCTGACTGCACCCCACTGGTCTGTTCGTAGCTCAAAACCCTCCCCACGACCATCACTTTCCGCCTTGTCTTTTGGATGGCTTAAGTTACCCAAGTTGAGCTGGCTTGCTGCATGGCTACTTTGCAGTTGGGCACTGATTTGCCCTGTGGTGTCATCAAAACGGAGTTGGTTAAAGCCTTTACCGTCGACTTCTTCTGAGCGAATGCCGCTGAGCTTTTTAGTATCAGGTAACTGCCCTTTCTGGTCGAACTGCGTTGGGTGACGTTCAGCTTCATGAATACGGCCCACCACAAATGGACGGTCAATATTGCCATCAAAGAAGTCGATGACAACAATCTCACCCACGCGAGGCAGGAAGCGTGCGCCATAACCTGCACCTGCCCACGGAGTGAGTACGTCGACCCAAGCGGAGTCGGTGTCATTGTCGTTACTTCCCGCTCCACCGTCATGACTGTGGTCGTCAGTTCGTGTAAACAAGAAACGGACTTTAATGCGGCCCCACTGGTCAACATGAATACTTTCGCCCTCTAATCCCACCACTTTAGCGCGCTGTGGGTAAGCGGCTGGTCGGTGCTCTAGTGGGTTATATTCAGGGACAGCTTTAATATTGCGACGAACCACGTTCAGCTCAGCAAAGTGGCGTTGCTCTGGGTTTTGGCTATCGATTTGAGCTGCCTTGAGCTTGTCTTTTGGTAATAATCGCTCGAGTTGCTGTTGTAATTCTTTCGGTAAATTATTCTGGTTGTAGTAGTGCTTGCTTAAGATTAAGAATTCTTTATCGGCACTGTCATGTTGGTCGAGTTCTGGGTGATCATTAAGTTCAAACCAGTAACCGACCTGTCCATCACGGACGTTACCCGAAACGGTAAACTGTTTAGAATTTAGGTGATGATAAGCATTAATGTGCTGGTTCAGCTGTTCAATCTGACTATTGCCTGAAGCTGTGGCTTGGTCTTCACCGTTTAAGTCCTGCATCCACGCGGGGCTGACATGCCATGCATCTTCAAGGTTTAAGCTGGCATTGTCATAGTGTTCACTGTGCTGCTGCTTAACTTGTACGCTGCCACTGCCTTCCTCTTGTTGCAGCGCATCGGCTTGCCAGCGTTGCACATGAACCGAAGTCGGTTGTAAGCGGCGCTCTGCCTTGACTTGAGTAATGGTATCGAACTGTTCTGTCGCACTGCTGCGTTGGTAGCGCAGGCTACGACGTTCAAGTGCCTGATAGTTTTGGTTATCATCAATTAAACGTAACACTTGTGGCTGAATGGAAGCATTCGGATCCACTACTAAAAGCTGTGATTCATCGACCAACCAGTTAATGCCTTCACTACGCCACAAACGGGTTAAAAAGTCATAATCGCTTTCGTTTGACTGCATCACAAATGGACGCACATCATAGTCTTTGGTTAATCCTGATGTATCAAGGGTTAAGCTTGAGGCAAATAACGGGCTTTTCCCTTGCCATTCTTTAAATAAAATTTCGCTAATATCGCGCACGCTTTTGTTCATAAACACACGGCTATTACGGCGTTTATGCCAAAGTGCAGTTGGGTCTTTTAAGGTTAAGTTATAAATGGTGAGTGAACCGTCACTTTGACCTTGGTTCGCTTCGGTAATAATTCCTGTTGTTCTAAAAAACTGCCCCATGTCAGTGACTTGATCGACAGCAACCTGACAGCCAATAAATTGTTTTAATGCAATATGGGCGTTGGTCGACAGACACAGTAATTCAGCAACGCTACCTTGGTTGAGCATATGCTCGCCTTCAATGCGTTGCAAGAAAACTTGCTGATTTAAAGACTGATTTGAGAATTGGATATGAACAGCGCGATTTTGTGAAACAAGGCCTAAACGCTCCAATATACTCGACACACTCATCTGCATTTTTATTATCAATCAAACTTATATTTAGGCCGCATTTTAATTAAAAAAAGACTAATCTGTCTATCTATACTCATTTTCAAAATGTAACTAGTCTAAATATGCAGTTTTAGGTTAATTTCTTATTAAATAGGTATTTAAACCGTAAAATTAGATCATTTTAAGGCGGTGTGAATTATTTGTAGATGCTTAAGTGATATAGCTGAGCACGGTATAATGAATGCGTAGTACAACTTGGCGAAGAACTATTTAAGCCTTTATAAATTTAAAAAATCAAGTAATTTCAAATAACTGCACATAAAAAATTAATAAGCTTGAGATTCAAGACAGTTCTTTTTTGAGTGAGCACTATTCATAAAGTAATTAATTCCCACCACTTATAAAATGTATGTATGACCTATTTTATTGTTTTTATAAGGTCACATTCATTTCGATTTTAAATTACCCTTCCCATTTTCTAAAAACGAGACAGGTATTTACCCCACCAAAACCAAAGCTATTACTCATCACTGTTTTTAGTTCGACTTCTCTGCTCGTTTGAACAATATCAAAACTTTTAGCTTCTTCTCGTAGCTCGGTAATATTAATACTTGGCGCGATAAAGCTATTTTGCAGCATTAAAATAGAATAAATGGCTTCATGTACCCCTGCTGCCCCCAAACTATGTCCAGTCATCGACTTGGTCGAACTGAGTGGCGGTACTTTTTCGCTACCAAAAGCTCTTTCTATAGCCAATAGCTCTGGAATGTCTCCGGCTGGCGTTGAAGTGCCATGCGTATTGATATAGTCAATCGTTTCAGAGCCATTTTGCTTGGCTTCTGCGAGTGCCAATTTAATGCAACGGGTCGCGCCTTCGCCACTTGGGGCTACCATATCGACACCGTCACTATTGGCAGCGTACCCAACCACTTCTGCCAAAATTTTTGCTCCGCGCTTTTGGGCATGGCTTAAAGACTCCAAAACCACCATGCCACCGCCGCCAGCGATCACAAAGCCATCGTTATCTTTTGAATATGGGCGTGAAGCTGTTTCTGGTGCATCGTTATATTTAGAGCATAATGCGCCCATCGCATCGAATATTGCTGTTTGGGACCAATGGTCTTCTTCACCGCCACCTGCCAGCATTAAGTCTTGTTTTCCAGAAGCGATTAGGTGAAATGCATAGCCAATTGCATCGGCTGAAGTGGCACAGGCACTCGCGATTGATTGAGAGATACCTTTTAGGTTGAAAGCATTTGCTAAGTTAGAACTAACCGTATTTGTAAGATAGCGTGGTACTAAATCAGACGATACTTCGCTTGCACCTTTTTCTTTTAAGCTATGCAGCATGTCAATAATTGAAGCTGTCGAGCTGCCACCTGTTCCTCCAATCACGCCATATTTTGAGTTGTTGGCAATATCACTCACATCAAGCTCAGCATGTCGTAGCGCATCGACTGCCGAGTTATAGGCATACATGGCACAAACGCCCATGTGTTTTTTTAATTCTGGATCAATATTTTCAAAATCCATTTCGGCAGTGGCACTCACATGACTTCGAAAGTTTAATTTTGCATAGACATCGTTATAGCGAATGCCTGAGCGACCTGCTTTTAAGGAGTCGGTTACTTTCTCTAATGTATTTCCAATACAGGAATTAATTCCCATACCTGTTATTACGACACGTTCCATTCTTATCTCTATAAAAACAACAAAAATAGATCTTAACAATCAAGTTCTTTTTTGGAACTGGCAAAATATTTCTATATTTATTATTTTTTCTCATCAAATATAAATAAAAAGTTAATAATAATATTTTATTTTAAAAATAAATTTAGTTTTATTATTAAATCAAAAATATTTTAAATATTAAATTGACGTAATTAAAATCACCAATTATTATCTCGTTGCTGGCCTACATTGCCAGACGGTTTTGACAGACCGTAACTCGTAGCGGGTTATAGTACAATCTATAAGTCGTTAGACCCTTGCGTCCCCTTTTCTTTGCGGTAGGACGGGAGGGGGACGCCCCGTGCGTGCTGGTTCTACGAGTCCAGTCTGTCAACCCCCTTTCGTTCTACCACCATAAATTAATTCGCGGTAATCTGGTGGTAGGACTCCATAATTTTAAGGAGTTGACTATGACATTTTTCAAACTTATTCCCTCTCTCATTTAACTATTTTATTTATTTAAAATTTAGGTTTTTAATGCCTAGTTTTTTAAATTTATAAATTAATTTTATTTTAAAAATTTAATTATTTTATTTTCCTATATTTTTAGGAGGATTAATTATTACCTAAAAATTATTTTAAATTTATTATATTTTTATTCTACTCATGGATATAAATCACTATGAGAATAATATGACAATTTATAAACCTATTATGGCTTTAAGTTTCGTTCTAGGTAGCTATGGTTTTTCAGTTTGCAAAGTCCTGTTCTCCCACGGGACTTTGCCCCTACTTTTTAGCTTCATGCAGCGGTGTGACAAAAGTAGTCTGGGATAAGCGTTTGGCTTAGCTCCTTTATCTCTGTGCTGCAATGGTTTATTACTTTAAATCAGCGCAAAAGATTAAAGCCTGTTGTGGCGCAGAGGCTTAAAGATGTTTGGTTAGTTGAGCTTGTGTTTAGATTTAATAAATTCAAATAATTCTTTAAAAAGAGGATGCCATTCTTCTGTTGGAGGGTTTAAAAAAGGATGCCAGAAAAAATCGAAAGTTAATCCATTATCATCTTCACAAAAATGTGACCATTTATCTTTTAAAGCCTCATGTGTACTACACACAAAAACATGCCAATCAGGCCCTGCCTCTGAAGGAATATGTTTACCTAGGTATGAATGAATTTGAGCACTCTTTATTCCAGATTCTTCATAAAGCTCACGCAAAGCGGCGTGTTCTAACTGTTCTTGATGCTCCACGGTGCCTTTAACGATTTGAATTCCTGCTAACGGATGTCTAAATACTAAAATCTCCAAGTTATTATTTATTTCCCTAAATACCACAGGAACCACTTTTTCTATTAAAGTCATGATCATTTTCTTCTTTAAATTTAAGTGGATATTATAAAACTTAGTAAAATCTCAGCAACTTTATAATCAATCAAGCTATTCTGTGCTTACATTAAATTTTTGAACATTTATTAGAATGAACTATACATGGGACGAATTTGAGCAAAGACTTAACACCTATAGAGATGTAACTATTGATCTTGCAAGAATCTTGGATGCGCATGAACTTCAAATAAAAGAACTTCTTCAACAAATCCAATTATTAACTTATGAAGATTCTCTACCTATATTTAATCAGTTATATGAAATACAGGCACATTTAGCTACTGCCAAATTCCGCTATGATCTCGAATTAAATGAAGCTTTGAATATATTTGTTTATCATTTTGATAGAGATGACAAAGAGCTTATAAGCCAATATTGGTATAAAGAATTTAAGAAAAACAAAGATATTCTTTGGCCTTTACCTCAAAATGATTAATGGCTTGTACGTTTTAACCTACAAACTTTTAGGGATTTTGCGGATTGGCGACACCCCTCTTTTTTCCTAATATGAACTCATACAGGAACAGGATGTTCCGGAACATAAAACAACAATAATAGGTTCAAGCACCAGGAGCGTGAGATACGACAGGAGTCATATCTAGCAACCAAATACGAAAAAGCTCGACAGGACGTCGGGCTTTTTTTATATCTGAATATTGGAAGATTCTAGGGATTAAAAATCTCAGGTAGGCTATCTGCAAGAATATTAGGAATGTTGTTTGGATAAACAATCTCATCTGTTTGGCTTAGCTCTTCAAACGTCCACCAACGGCTTTTACTAATCACAAGCTTTTCATGTTCTGACCAGTTTGCTGTATTCACTTCTTCATTTTTAATAAAAACAATAAAAAGCCTTTCTTCAGAAATCACAACTTCTGCACTCGGCAACATCATTTCAAAATTGCGTGTTGCAACATGAGTGCCTACATTTTGTCTGACTGCGCCCAACTCTTCATAAAGCTCTCGGCAAGCTGCTTGCTCGAAAGTTTCCCCTTCTTCAAGCCCGCCACCTACGGTTGCCCAATATGATTGTCCAGCCAAAGCATCATTTGTATGAGTAAACTGAAATAACAAAATTTGATGATTTTCATTAAGAACTAATAGTCTTGAAGATTTTCTAATACGCATTTGATTTTTTCTTAAAGCAACAAGGTGGCTATTATTCATATTCACTTTGAAAAGTTAAATTATTTCTGAATGTACGCTTTAACCTACAAGCTTTTAGGGATTTTGCGGATTGGCGACCTCCTACTTTTTTCCTATGATGAGTTCATACAGGAACAGGATGTTCCGGAACATAAAACAACAATAATAGGTTCAAGCACCAGGAGCGTGAGATACGACAGGAGTCATATCTAGCAACCAAATACGAAAAAGCCCGACAGGATGTGGGGCTTTTTTTTATTGCCATTTAAAAATAACCTAAAAGAAAATTCTTATACTGTTTTATTCACAACATACCTTTGAACTACTTGGTTGAGAGTAATTTCAGAGTGAAGGCGGCCATTGTTTGCTTGAATAGTTTTTGCAGAAGCTAAATTAGATTTATAACAATGTATATGTAACTCCGTTAGGCCTAGCTTCCATGCCTCCTGAATTGTAAGCTCTAACAATTTCGAGCCAAAATTCTGTCCACGTTTAGAAGGACGAATACCTAAACCAATATGCCCACCACAATATTCAATCTGTTCATTGAGTTTAAGTCGCAAGTTAGACGCGCCAATAATTTCATTACCTTCTACTAACCAATATGTAATGTTGGGAACATGCCCTTCTTCTAGGGATTCCCCTTTTTCATAATCTCTCAGTTTATTCAAAAATGATTCAAAATTTGTATGGTCAAACTCCGTTGTCTGAATAGCCACCAAAATTCTAGACACACCTAACCATCTTTTGATGGGCCTTTTCATAATCTAATGGAGAACGCTGACCATTGGAACCATGTCTGCGTTTTGAATTATAGA
>NZ_JBBAXE010000013.1:0-115066 GCF_059800965.1 Acinetobacter sp. LT1 | reverse complement strand
TTCTTCTTGGTCTACGTGCCATAAAATACTCCATATATTGATGTTTATAACATCATTTGGGGAGCAAAATATCACTTATAAGTGTTGTTCAAATTTCCTGATCCACCTCTCAAGTAAAAATAGGCAGCCAAAGTTTTGCAATTAAGAAATCTTAAAAGTCATCTATATTTATGGTTAATTTTGCTTACATAGGATACGTATTGACATACATTTTATAAATTGAAGGATACTTGTTTAAAGTTATATTTAAAATTAACCCTAATAAGAATTTAGAGAAAGCAATGAAAATTGGATTTATTGGCGGAGCCAATGACGGTATTGTAATCAATGCTGCTGATGGCCTTGATACTTATAAGCTTGAATGGCATTACAAAGCAGAAAAGCACTGTGAAGCACAGCCAACCTTAGGTCTTAATGGGCCTGAGTATGATTACTACAACCTATTAATACTAAGAAAAAATAAAGAGGCTAAACTCTTTTATGTACTCACTACAATGGGAAAAGATGATATCGCGAGTAAAATCCATGAGTATTGGGAGTGCTCTACATCTGTTGGCTATGATTTCGATGATTAAGAAAATTTTTATTAATAATTTAAAATTTTGACTTTAATCAAAAAATAAATGAAGAGCTCGTAATTTCATATAACACATGTGCTTTTAGTTGGTGATGGAGAGGAACCTTGGGATGATCAAAGTTTTTAACTTTGTGCATTCCAAGTCTTTCCATGACGGCTTGAGAGGGTATATTTATGTTAGCGGTAAATGAAACGATCTTATCTAAATTCAGTACATTAAAACCATAGTCTAAAGCCGCTTTTGCTCCTTCAGTTGCATAACCTTGTTTCCAGAATTCTTTTGCAAGTCGCCACCCGATTTCCACACAAGGAGAAAAGTCAAATTGTTCAGGTTGGCTATGTAAACCAATAAACCCGATAAATTGATGGGTTTCTTTTAATTCTACTGCCCAGAAGCCCCAACCATTTTCATTAATTAGAGATGAAATTTTTTGGATTAAATTAAGGCTTTCTTGGGGTGTTAATAGAGTTGGGAAAAATTGCATAACATCTTGATCCAAGCCCATTGTTATAAAAGGCTCAACATCACTTTCTTTCCATTGTCTTAAAATTAAACGTTTTGTTTCGATCATGAGATGTCTCTTTAATAAAAATAAGGGATTAAAGTGGTTTTTGCACAATCTTTTGTAAAATGATCTTGGAATTGATGCTCACTACACCTTTTATTTTATTTAAGGTATTAATGACGAAATGAGAAAAAGAACTCAAATCTTTGGTCGCAACGTGTAAAACATAATTAGATTCGCCAGTAATAATATATGCATTAATGACTTCATCAAAATTTTTGATCTGACTTAAAAAGAAGTTGTGATCATTTTCTGTGAGTTGGGCAAGCTTTATTTCGACAATTGCCTCAATTTTTATACCTAGTTTTTCATAATTAACTTTCGCTTGATATTTTTCAATTACACCATTGCTTTCTAAAATTTTAACTCGCCGATGACAAGCTGAAGCCGAAAGGTTAACGAGATCGGCCAGTTCTTGGTTACTTAACCGAGCATTATCTTGTAAATATTTTAAAATTTTAAGATCAATTGCATCTACATTCATTTTCGAATTTCATCCATGTTTTTTAATTTTAATTCGAATTTTATACGAAAATAGCAAATTTTAATCAAATATTATCGAATAAATCGAAAGAATTGGCGTGATAAAATTCAAATACAAAGGAAATGTTGAAAATAGGTGAAATAACAAATGATTACTCACGAACAATGCTGCTATTGGGATCAGGAAGATGAACTCAAAAAGTTTAAAGATGAATTTGCACTGCCAGAAAATATCATTTATTTAGACGGGAATTCTTTAGGCGCAAGACCAAAAAAATCATTAGAGGTTGCTCAGCATATTATTGCAAAAGAGTGGGGTGAGGACCTCATTAATAGTTGGAATAAAGCCGATTGGTGGGGACTACCGACTAGACTCGGAGATAAAGTCGCGCAGCTTATCGGTGCTGAAAAAGGTGAAGTGGTTATTTCAGACTCAACGACCCTAAATCTATTCAAAGTTTTATCAGCAGCGGTAAAAATTCAAGCTGAAAAATTTCCGGAACGTAAAATTATTGTTGCAGAAAAAGATGCCTTTCCAACCGATATTTATATTATTGAAGGCTTTATCGATTTGATTCATCAGGGTTATCAAGTTGAATTGATTGATGGCACCGATGATTTATCTCGTGTTTTAGCAAAAGATGTGGCGGTTGTTGTTCTTTCTCATGTGAATTATCGGACTGGATATTTCTATGATATGGAATCTATTAATCAACAAATTCACGCTAAAGATGCTTTGATTATTTGGGATTTATGTCACTCGGTTGGTGCGGTGCCTATGGATCTTAATCAGAGCAATAGTGATTTTGCGATTGGTTGTACTTATAAATATTTAAATGGTGGCCCAGGTTCTCCAGCGTTGTTATGGGTAAATCGAAAGCATCGTGATCAGTTCTGGCAACCTCTCTCAGGCTGGTGGAGCCACAAGAAACCTTTTGATATGGCTCAGCACTATGAACCAGCTAACAGTATTCGCCGTTACTTGTGCGGAACTCAACCCATCATTTCTATGAGTCTAATTGAATGTGGTATCGATATTTTCTTACAAGCTGATATGCAACAAATACGCGTGAAATCACTCAAATTAACTGATTTGTTTATTCAACTTGTTCAACAAGAGTGTGCCCAGTTTGGTTTTGAGCTGATTACACCTTTAAATCATAAATATCGTGGCAGTCATGTCAGTTATAGGCATGAGTTCGGTTATGAAATTATTCAAGCTCTCATTGCTCGTGGGGTAATTGGGGATTATCGAGAGCCGGAAGTATTACGTTTTGGAATTACACCTTTATATCTAGGATTTGAAGATATTTGGAATGCCGTACAACAACTTAAGCAAATTATGCTGAATAGTGAATGGAAAAA
This sequence comes from Acinetobacter sp. LT1, assembly GCF_059800965.1. NCBI lineage: Bacteria > Pseudomonadati > Pseudomonadota > Gammaproteobacteria > Moraxellales > Moraxellaceae > Acinetobacter > Acinetobacter sp. LT1. Next base: position 112,075 of record NZ_JBBAXE010000013.1, on the reverse strand, counting down.
TGAACGTTATCTGGTGCGCAGTGAAGTGACCTGATCGTTAGAGATCAACATTAGAAAAATGGCTAGGAGGGCCTATGAGCAGTTTTGATGAAATACAAAATCGAGAAGCGGGTTTACATAAAAAATTATCCGCAAAACAGATGGGAATGATTGCAATTGGTGGAGCGATTGGTACAGGGCTGTTCATGGGAAGCAAGTTCGCAATTAGCTTTGCTGGCCCAGCCGTCATTGTGAGTTATGCCATTGGAGGCTTAATCGCATTTGCTATTATGGCTTGTTTGGCTGAGATGACAGTCCAGCACCCTACGTCAGGCTCATTTGGGGCATATGCTGAGCATTATGTAAGTCCGCTTGCTGGGTTTTTAGTCCGTTATTGTTATTGGGCATGTATTGTATTAGCGGTCGGTACAGAAATTACAGCAGTTGCAGACTATATGAAATTATGGTTTCCAGATGTCGGTTCCTGGGTCTGGATTGCGTTTTTTTCGCTAACCTTACTTGTGGTTAATGCATATAGTGTTAAAGCATTTGGGTTGGTTGAATATTGGTTTTCGACCATAAAAGTCTTTGCAATTATTGTATTTATTCTTTTAGCAATTGGTATTTTGACTCAAGGTCATGGAGGAACAGCTCAGGTTGTCTCTAATCTAAATGATCATGGGGGCTTTTTTCCTCATGGTTTTAGTGGAGTCTGGATTGGAGTAATCATTTCAATATTTAGTTATTTAAGTATTGAAATGATCGCTGTTGCAGCAGGTGAGGCTAAAGATCCAGAAAGAGCTGTTAAGAAAGCTTTTAAAAGTACGGCAATTCGCTTAATCCTATTTTATTTGCTGTCTTTATTTCTCATTGTGGCCCTTGTTCCTTGGATAACCTTAATTGGAGCTGACGCAACCAGCCCTTTTGTGATGGTAATGAAAATTGTAGGTATTCCATATGCGGACAGTATTTTAAATTTTATTGTAATTGTCGCGGCCTTATCCGCCATGAATAGTATGTTGTATATCTCGACACGTATGCTATTTAGCTTGTCACGCGCAGGTGATGCACCGAAACTATTTGGTCGTATTAGCCATAATGGCGTACCAATTAACGCGTTGCTATTATCAGCAGTGGGTATTGGAGTTGCGAGTATTATTTATACCATTAATCCGAACTCGGCATTCCCGATCATGATTGCTTTATCTATGTTCGGTGCACTGTTCACTTGGGGCAGTATTTTTGTTACCCATATGTTTTTTAGAAGGAATATGGCGCGAAAAGGAGAACAGTTAAAATTTAAAGTTCCAGCGAGTCAGTTAATCTCCTTGTTAGGATTAATCGCAATTTTAAGTATTACGATCACAACGTGGTTTACCAATGAATTCAAGTCAACTTTACAGTTTGGAGTCCCATTAGTTGTTGTTCTTACATTTTTCTATTATTTAAAACGTTCATCAGCCAAGCTTGCTTTAAATAGTCATGAAGAATCTTTGAAGTAAGACACCTATGCGACCATATGATAATTCTAGAACCGTAGCGAATGAACATGAAATATTGGCAGAATTTAAAAGAACAAGCTTGTTGAGCTATCAAAAATTTACCCATATTGCAGATATCCAATATGGTACGCACTCACGGTCAACTTTAGATTTTTTCCCATTAGAGCAAGCCAAAAAGACTGTTATTTTTATTCATGGTGGATATTGGCAATGGTGTGATAAATCAGATTTTGCATTCATCGTACCGTATGTTCTAGCAAAAGGAGTCCAGTGCGTTCTTTTAGAATATGATCTGGCCCCACAAAGCAAAATTTCAGATATTGCTTCTCAAATTAATCAAGCTCTCGATTTTATTCGAGAGCAAGACTGTAAAACTAATGAGGTAGTTTTGGTTGGGCATTCGGCAGGGGCGCATCTGGCTGCTTTGTCATTAGGCCATCCACTCATATCTGAGATGGTTTTGTTAAGTGGAATTTATGATCTGGAACCTATACAAAGTACACATTTAAATCATGCTCTCAATCTTTCAAGCGAAGATATCTTAAAATACAGCCCTGTTCATCAGTCAAAACGAATTACTACTCCATGTTCAATTTTCTGTGGTGAACTCGAACTTGATGAGTTGAAATGGCAAAGCCAAAATTATTTTGAAATGAAGAAAAGGCAAGATCAGGATTTTGTTTCTTTCAAGCTTATTCCTAAAATTAACCATTATTCTATTTTAAATCATTACTTTAATAATATTTTAATTTAAGTGTTTGAAATAGAATGTAATTGAGTAAAGAAAAACAGATTAAACTTATTAGAAGATAAAATGTGAGATAAATCACAACTCAACCTAATTTTTATAAAAATTAAGTATCGTTATTGACCTGACTATAGAACTTAATTAGATTAAAAAGATAGTGCTTTCTCACTAAGCGGCAAAATGTTTAGCTGTTGTTTAGTTGAGTTTCAAGTCCGTAGCTTCCCAAGATGCGGACTTTTTTATTTGATTTTTAAAAACAATAAGATAAATCGAATTTTGTTCTTGGATATGGCGGTAATATCTATTTAATGATTAATATGAGTTAATCACATAGCCCTCTGCCAAATAAGAAACAAACTAGTATTTGCTTTTCATTATTTAACTGGAATTATCATTTAATTAATAGATTATATAAAATATATTTTACCAAACTAACAAAGTGTGAGATTACACTCGGAACTTCATGAGTTTGTCATATAGGTTAGATAAATTAAAAACAGAAAAATAAAAGAGAGAAGGCTATAGCACATAATTTAATAATATATTGCATCTGTAAATAAATGGTTTAGTCGGCTCTTATGAGTTGGCTTTTTTATTTTTAAAGGAGTGTTAATGAAAGTACAGTATTTTGAAGGAGGCATGTATAAACATATGTGTCCTGCTTGCGGATATCTTCATTATATTCCTGTACATTATCCTTTCTCTAACGGCAACCAATGGTTTTTTAATGGTAACTTGGAAAAACCGACATTTGATCCCATCATAAGTATAAATGAATATTGTAATTACTTTATTAAAGATGGCTTTATCGAATATAGCGTTAATTGTAGGCATCATTTAGCTGGTTGTAAGGTTGAACTGCCAGAACTAAAATTAAAAAGCTATAGAATATAATTGATTTTAGTATTTATTAATTATAACCATTTAAAAAACATTATATTCATTAATTATCACATATTTTTGCAATATATCTTTACATATTTGATACTGAACACCTATAGTTTAAAAAATTGTAAATCTCTTTTAGTTGAAGGCTATATTGTAATTTGCAAGAATTTTCATAACTCACTGTTTTATATTTTTATTTATGGATATCTGGAAATTTTTAAAAAGCTTTAATACAACTGGAACATATCTCATTATTTCTACATTTATATTATTTTTAATGATTATATATTTTTACATTATACATCCCACCTAAACTAAATTATAAATAAAGTAAGATAATTATTTATTCTAAAATGTTTGATGTATTGGTTTATTTAAATTGGTTCTCAATTTTAAATGAAAAAAGATAATAGCATTGTATAGGTCCAAGTTTTATGAAAACATGATGTGGTTATAATATATGGAGAATATAATAAAAATTCCTTTCTAAAGATGTTAATCCCTAAATATAAAGACTGTACTGATCATAACAATGATGTCTAAAGTAAAAAATATGGAGATTTTCTATGAAGTTTTGCCAAGTTTCGACTTTTCTTTTAGCAATAGCGCTGAGTCATTTAACCTATGCTGCACCTGCTACAACAAATTCTGTATTAGGCTCATCTGAAGCAAAAGGAATTATTAAAAATCAATATATTGTTATTCTTAATAAGGATGTGGGTTCTTCTAACGAGTTTGCACAAGGTATTGCTAAACAACATGGTGGGAAGGTATTACAGACCTATGATGCTGTACTTAAAGGATTTGCAATTTATTTACCCGATGTTGCCGGTACTGCTTTTGTTGAAGCAATGAAAAAAAATCCGAAAGTCGTTTCTATTGAAAATGACACAATCATGAAAGTCGATGCGACTACGCAAAGTAACCCAGATTGGGGACTAGATCGTATTGACCAAAGAAACTTACCTCTAGATTCAGCCTATTCGTACTTACAAACAGGTTCAGGCACAACCGCTTATATTGTTGATACAGGAATATTGTCTACACATCAACAGTTCTCTGGACGGGTATTAAGTGGCTATACCGCGATATCTGATGGTAATGGAACAAGTGACTGTCATGGTCATGGTACCCATGTGGCAGGAACAGTTGGTGGTAGTACCTATGGGGTTGCCAAGAATGTAAGCTTAGTGCCTATTCGGATTTTAGGATGTGATGGTTCTGGTGCTTCGAGTAATGTGATTGCTGGTTTAGATTGGATATTAAAAAATGGTAAAAAGCCAGCTGTAGTGAATATATCTTTAGGTGGTGAAGCAAACGCATCTTTAGATAGTGCAGTAGAAAACTTATTTAATAATGGCTATGTAATGGTTGTGGCTGCAGGAAACTCGAATACAGATGCATGTAGTTCTTCTCCTGCCAGAGTAAGTAAGGCAATTACTGTCGCTGCTACAGATAATACTGATACACGAGCGAGTTATTCTAATTATGGAAGCTGCGTTGATATTTTTGCGCCAGGAAGCCAGATCAATTCTTCATGGATTGGGAGCAATACAGCAACTAAAGTTTTAAATGGAACTTCAATGGCTACTCCACATGTTGTTGGAGTCGTAGCTGAAATGTTGCAAAGTACACCTACAGCAACACCTCAGACAATCTCAACTAATCTGTTAAATCAAGCAAGTAGTAATGTGGTAAAAAATCCTTCTGGTAGCCCAAATCGATTGTTATATAAATCACCTTAATAAGAAGTATGTCTTGAAATTGGAAAAGGTCCCGAAGGACCTTTTTTTAGATTTTTGCATGAGTACCGTATTTATCAATCATGATTGAGCTGGCTTCATTTAAACCGCGAACCGTTACCTGAATACCGTTCTTTTGAAATTTATTCACAACAGAATCTAACATGGCAACTGAGGTCACATCCCAAATATGAGAATGGGTGAGATCAATAATGACTTCTTTAACATCTTCTTTAAAGTTAAAACCTTGCATAAATTTTTCAGATGAACTAAAAAATATTTGACCTTTTAATTCATATAGACGAGCTTGATTTTCGAATGAAGTTTCTATACGAATATCATTTTCAAGTTTATTTGCTAAGAAAAGTGCTGAAAGTAATACCCCAGTTAATACACCTAACGCTAAGTTATGGGTAGCAACTACTACAATAACGGTTGCGATCATAACGACATTACTACTTTTAGGATTATTTTTAAATTGAGTCAGTGAACTCCACTCAAAAGTACTAATTGATACCATAATCATGACGGCAACCAGAGCGGCCATGGGAATAACCTTTAACCAGTCACTTAAAAATACAACGAGAATAAGTAAGAATATACCTGCGCAAAAAGTGGATAAGCGTGTGCGACCACCCGATTTTACATTAATCATTGATTGACCAATCATGGCACAACCCGCCATACCTCCCATAAAACCTGAAGCGATATTTGCAATGCCTTGACCTTTACATTCTTGAAATTTATCACTAGATGTATCTGTCATTTCATCAACGATTGTTGCAGTCATCATTGATTCAAGTAAGCCAACCGCGGCAAGGGCTAAAGAATATGGAAGAATAATAAGGAGGGTTTCTAAATTTAAAGGAATATTCGGAATTAGAAATATCGGCAAAGTGTCTGGTAATGAGCCCATATCACCAACCGTTCGAACGTCAAATCCTAAAAAAATAGCGAGTAATGTGACTACTACAATACAAATAAGAGGTGAGGGAAAGAACTTTCCAATTTTTGGAATATAGGGGAAAAGGTAAATAATTCCTAAACCAATTGCTACTAGTAAGTAGACATGCCATGTCACATTTACCAATTCTGGTAATTGAGCCATAAAGATGAGTATGGCGAGGGCATTAACGAATCCAATAACCACCGATTTAGAAACAAAACGCATGAGTTTGGCAAGTTTAAAATATCCGGCCAAAATCTGTATGACGCCAGTTAATACTGTCGCAGCGAATAAGTATTGAAGCCCGTGTTCCTTTACTAGCGTTGTCATAACCAAAGCCATGGCACCCGTAGCTGCCGAAATCATAGCTGGACGACCGCCTACGAAAGAAATAATAACGGCAATACAAAAGGATGCATATAAACCGACTTTGGGATCTACACCCGCAATAATTGAAAATGCAATTGCTTCTGGAATTAAAGCAAGACCGACAACGAGACCAGAAAGAATATCTGCGCGGACATTAGAGAACCATTGTTCTCGGACATTCGATAACATGAGAAATAGCCTAAGTTTTAAAATTTTGAAAAGGCTAGTGATGTGATATACCAACACAAGCGACTACACCACATCACTAAACAGTGATGAGTTATTTACAAGGGATAGGGGTAAATAAACTTAAGGTGGCGTAAGTGTCATAGGTATAGAGATTTGAGGCATTTAAAAGTGCCCGAAGAATAGCATAAGTTTTTAAGGCTGACTAACCTAAGTCGACTAAACCGATTTAATCATAATTTTTCATTTCAGCTTTTGGCATTGAGGCAAATTCATTCGCAGGCATATCTAAGAAAAAGTCTTTTGCTTCAGAATGAGTACAGTTGAGCCAATCATTTCTAAGATTATCAGGTATCACAATAACCGAACGTTTTTCATCATCAGGTTTGTGAAATTGTTTCATGAAAGGGTGATGATCAGCATTAATTGTTAATAGCGACATTGATCTAACTTTCTGTTCATCTATAAGTGTTTCTTCATAGATTGCAGCAAGGGTAAAAGGTTGCCCATCTTGACGGAAAATACCATACCAATGTGCTTTCCCATTGATATATTTAGGTTCATAAATAGCTTCAACAGGAATAAGCGCAAATTGATCATTTAACCAAGCATGTTTAAAAGAGCGCTTTTGTTCTACTGTCTCTGTTCTGGCATTATAAGTTGCATATTTGAATGCGATTTCTTTGGCATAAGGGGGAAGCATTCCAAATTTAGCTTTTCGCCACTCAAGCTCATTTTGATGAGATAAAATAAGTGGACAATCATCACTTGGGAAAATATCCATCTTATATTCAAAAGTGGGTTCAAATAACTCTAATTGATTGGCATGTATTTTCTTAATAGGTTTAAAGTTTGCACACATAAGACACCTTCGTTGTAAAAATAGCTCTCAATTACAGCTTCTAACTTTTAGTCTTTAGTGATGTATATTTTTATAATTAGAATTGTCTCTTTGAGTATTAATTTTTTAACTATCAATTACTTCGTTAATAAATATTTATTTAACTCATGGCCATTTCAAAAAAGTTTCAGATATAAAATTAATAGAATAGATAAATCGTATAGTTAAGTTGCTCATCTTAAAGAGAGTTTATTCAGTTTTAATAGCTACTTTTATGCAACAGAGCCTTTCAGAAATTTAGATTTTAATAGATTTGTTATTCATCATAATACAAATCATATAGAGAACTCGTACAAACCCTTTATTAGAGGTTTAAAAATTCTCGGAAAATTTTGACAATTTATAAGGTGGACACATGAATAAACATTTACTGGCAAAAATTGCTTTATTAGGCGCCGCTCAGCTAGTTACACTCAATTCAGCATTTGCTGATGTTCCTCTTACTCCATCTCAATTCGCTAAAGCAAAAACAGAAAACTTTGACAAAAAAGTTATTCTATCTAATTTAAATAAGCCACATGCTTTGTTGTGGGGGCCTGATAATCAAATTTGGTTAACAGAGCGCGCAACAGGTAAGATTTTAAGAGTGAATCCAGAGTCGGGTAGTATAAAAACAGTTTTTCAGGTGCCTGAGATTGTAAATGATGCTGATGGACAAAATGGTTTGTTAGGCTTTGCTTTCCATCCTGATTTTAAAAATAATCCTTATATCTACATTTCAGGTACATTTAAAAATCCGAAATCTACAGATAAAGAATTGCCTAATCAAACTATTATTCGTCGTTATACCTATAATAAATCAACAGATACGCTCGAGAAGCCAGTAGATTTATTGGCAGGATTACCATCATCGAAAGACCATCAGTCTGGTCGTCTTGTCATTGGTCCAGATCAAAAGATTTATTATACGATTGGTGACCAAGGGCGTAACCAGCTTGCTTATTTGTTCTTGCCAAATCAAGCACAGCACACGCCAACTCAACAAGAACTGAATGGCAAAGACTATCACACCTACATGGGTAAAGTACTACGCTTAAATCTTGATGGAAGTATTCCAAAGGATAATCCAAGTTTTAATGGGGTGGTTAGCCATATTTATACACTCGGACATCGTAATCCACAGGGCTTAGCATTCACTCCAAATGGTAAATTGTTGCAGTCTGAACAAGGCCCAAACTCTGACGATGAAATTAACCTTATTGTCAAAGGTGGCAACTATGGTTGGCCGAACGTAGCAGGTTATAAAGACGATAGTGGCTATGCTTATGCAAACTATTCAGCAGCAGCCAATAAAACAATTAAGGATTTAGCTCAGAACGGAGTAAAAGTAGCCGCAGGGGTTCCTGTGACGAAAGAATCTGAATGGACTGGTAAAAACTTTGTCCCACCATTAAAAACTTTATATACCGTGCAAGATACCTACAACTATAACGATCCAACTTGTGGAGAGATGACTTATATTTGTTGGCCAACAGTTGCGCCGTCATCTGCCTATGTCTATAAGGGCGGTAAAAAAGCAATTACTGGTTGGGAAAATACATTATTGGTTCCATCTTTAAAACGCGGTGTTATTTTCCGTATTAAGTTAGATCCAACTTATAGCACGACTTATGATGATGCTGTACCGATGTTTAAGAGCAACAACCGTTATCGTGATGTGATTGCAAGTCCAGATGGGAACGTTTTATATGTATTAACTGATACTGCCGGAAATGTCCAAAAAGATGATGGCTCAGTAACAAATACATTAGAAAACCCAGGATCTCTAATTAAGTTTACCTATAAGGCTAAGTAATACAGCCCATTAAAAAACCGATCTATAAAGATCGGTTTTTTAGCTTTAGAAAATTATTCAGTTACGACTAATACTGGTAAATGAATTTCTCCTAAAAGGGCTTGAGTCACACTTCCTAAGAAGAACTTTTTAAACCCTTTTCGCCCATGCGAGCCAATCACTAATAAATCTGCTTTTAGCTCATTAGCTGCTTTAATAATTTCTGTGTGGATTGTTTGACCCTCAACAATTTTTGTTTCAACAGAAATTCCATGTTGGCTAAATTGTTCTTTAGCTTGGTCTAAAATGCTCTGAATCGATGCTCTAGCTTTATTAAAATAATCCTGTGCTAATTCTGTACTATCAATGAATTCTACAGAAATGAAAGGATCTATAGTAAGCGCATATACTAGAGTCACTTTACTGCCAAAGGCCTTTGCAATTGCTGTTGCATGATTAACGGCAATAAGTGAAGTAGGAGAACCATCGACTGGAACCAAGATATGGTGATAACTCATATATTGCTCCTTATTGTCTTGTGACAATGTATGGTGTGGAAACACCGAAATTATTATCTTTATGTTTATATTATGAACAGTTTTTAAAAAATTATTGTTTATTTTTAGTATGAGTAAAAACTAAAAGGTTTATTAAACCTCTTATTTTCAAAGATTGTAATGACTTTCTAAGTAAGGCTGATTTTGTTTAAGTATGGAAATAACCTGAGTAGCATCTATAGCAGATTCAAACAAGAATCCTTGACCTATGTTATAACCAAATTGTCGAAGCAGTTCTTCTTGTTCTGGAGTTTCAATTCCTTCAGCGATAAGCCCGAGTGATAAATTTGGAGCGAGTAAACCAATTGCTTGGACAATTGCATAAATTGATGGGTCATGTTGCATCTTTTGGATAAAGCTACAATCTACTTTTAAACTGTCAATCGGGTAATCGCGAATATGGGTTAGCGATGAGAAACCAGTCCCAAAGTCGTCAAGTGCAATACGTACCCCATGCTGTTTTAATTTATTAAGTGCACGGATCACATATTCCGAGCCTCGGTCGCCTAGCATGTGCTCAGTGACTTCCACTTCAATATAATGCGTTGGTATTTGAAATTGATTAATCTTTTTCAAAAGTCTCTCAGCATAATTATCTCTTAAGAACTCAACTGGTGCAGCATTTAGTGAAACAGGGAGAGGGGTAATACCAAGAGTTATCCATTTGGCGATATCACGTAAAACTTGATGTTGCATCGTTTCACCGATCTTACTCGCTAAATTATAATCTTTAAAAGCTTCCGCAATTTGTGCAGGGTAGCCTCTTTGAGCTGAGGTTGTATGCCATCTTAATAAAGCTTCAAACCCCACTACACGATGAGTTCTTAAATCTACTTTAGGTTGATAATAAGGCTGGATGGTATGATGGCGAATCAGCTGACGAGCTAAATTAAGCTGAGAAGCGACAGTTTCAGTCATTTGCATCATGCATGGATCATACATGCGAATACCACCACGACCACGCGCTTTTAAATCATGCAATGCCATATCGGCACAACTGAGCAAACCTGACTGGTCTACGGCATCTTGCGGGTAAATTGCGCAGCCAATGCTCATCCCACCATTTAAGACATTACCTAAATAGGTAATCGGCTGATTTAGCTGTTGAAGTAAAATGGCTGCTAACTCTCGGACATCATTTTCAGAATTGAGATTATTAATAATAACCGCAAATTCGTCTCCGCCTAACCGCGCGACAAAGCACTTTTCATCATCTACACAATGACTAAAGCGTTTAGAGAGAACTTTTAATAGATGATCGCCTGCGCTATGCCCTAAAGTATCATTAATATGTTTAAAGTGGTCGAGGTCAATTAAAAGTAACCCTACACTTGTTTGAGTATCTTTTGAATATGAGAGAGTACGCTTAAGTTGAAATTTAAATGAACGCCGATTATATAATCCGGTCAGTTCATCTCTCTCACTCATATTCCTAAGCTGGTTTTCTGCCAAATGTTGTTGAGTAACATTACGTGAGACACAAAGGATTTGTCCAATTTCACCATTTTCCCGATGAATCGGGGTAAGCATATTATCCCAATACTCAGGATCCTGATCTGGCAAACAGCTCATTCCTGCAAATCTAGCAACTTTACCTTGAAAAGCTTTTTTCAAAGCGACTCGACCGCGTTTACGAATGTGCGGTGGTAATAGTTCGAGCCATTTCATTCCAAATTCTGTTTCATCAACAGGTACACCTAAAGCGAGGCATCCTGATTTGTTCATATGAGAAAGTGTGCCGTCTACATTTAAAACTTTAATGCAATCTACACTGATATCTAACATCTGATTTTGTATTTCAATGTTCTTTTGCAAGTTTTGTTGTTCTTGAATATCGTGATCTATATCTAAAAAGCTAACATACCATTCGCTAGTTTGTGAGGAGCTGCGATACTTAGATGCTTGAATCGATAGTTTGCACCATCTATATTGATTTCCAGCTCGTAAAAGTCGACATTTTAATTCGATTCTTTTTTGTAGGCGAATTGCTTCGAGCCATCTGTTTTTGACTTCATCTAAATCGGCAGGATAAACAAAATCTAGCCATTGCGCTGGCAATGGAGAAAAAGTATCCAACCAATATTCTGTACACTCTATATTGCAATATAATATCAAGCCATTTTCATCACTCACCCAAGTTGGGAGTGGAATTTGCTCAACAATAAAATGCTTTTGGGTGTTGTTCGACATTGAAGTCATAACATGCCTAGAAAGATTGTGTTGATTAATCTATTTATTAGCCATTATTGTAATCTTTCTGTAGTAAGCAAAACAGCAAATAATAAATTTTATGTGTATTTTTTTTGAACTAAAATTGAGTTATTAAAGCTAAAATATACTAAAGATTTAATTTATGTTTTTGTTATTTATTAATTTTTATTTATCTTTCTTTAAAAAAATATTTATGCTTATTTTTGTAAAAAACTTATTAAAACAGCAGCTTATAATTATGCATATATATTTGTCATATTAAAAATAAAACTAAGAAAGTAGAAGGAGTAAAGATAAAAAATAAAGAATTTGATAAATCAAATTTTATTCATAATATAAACAAAGAAGCTCTCAAAAGAGGTTAATTAAATACAATAATCGCTATTAAGTTTACAAAAGTAATATAAAATAATAGCTTGTATTATCGTAAAATTCTTTTTGTCAAAAAGGATATATATTTCCTTTTTGTACATTTTATAGCCTACATTTTCCCCAAGATGTAGGTTTTTTTTATGCATAATTTTTATAAATTTTAATTATAAAAATAAAAAAAGCCAAAATGGCTTTTTATACAGTTTCTGGCTTGTTCAACTGTTGTTGTATGTACAGATTCATATAGTACTGTTCGATATAATCATCAGCATAGTTGTTTGCTAAGGTTTTTGTTGCCACTTGCTCATGTTTTAAATAGCAGTTTGATTCAAGGTCTTTTTCAAGTACCCACCAGCTACGGTTAATACGACGTACCTGAAATTTGTCACTTTTGTATTTTCTTTTAGCCATTTTCCGAAATTTGCTATTCAGTTATTGAAAGAGAATTTCTACTGGAGTTAAGAGCTCAAGTCAACAGATGGAAGGTTAATTGATTATTTTATGTGGGATGCCATTTCTCTCAATATTAAAGTAGAGACATTAAAATAGTTAAGCTCTCATAATGAGAGCTTAACTATTGGGTGTAAATAGATTCTTATTTCATCTTAGCGAGAAAGGTTCTTTAAAAGTAATTTTAAACTTTCCATCATTTTTTCTAACTGTAAGGGAGTAATACCTTCAAAAGACTGCTCAAGTACTACACTTGTAAGATCATTGATCTTGTTGATCATTTCAGTCCCTTTTTCTGTAAGTACTACACGAGTGATACGACCATCAGTTTGGCAAGAGTAAGTTTCAACCAAACCTTCATCTTTCAAACGATAAACAATTTTTGTGGTAGTCGACATTTTTGAAATAATCATATCTGAAAGTTCAGAAACACTCGCATGGGGCTTGCTGCTTAAAGCCAACATGATGCGTCGACGTGAGTTATCTAAACCATATTTTTTTAAAGCATTATCAATGTTTTGTACATATTGAGCATGTACCTGAGTAATCCAATAATATGGAAAATCTTCAAGAGTAAAAGATTCTGTTGTAGGTAAAAAACGCGCATACTTCTTTGTCATTGACTTTTCCCCATACCTTGGTGGATCGCATTCCTGGTGAACTATCTTTAATAGTTGAAAAATATAGTTTCATCAAGCAAGTTATAGCAGGACTTTACTTGATGAGCAAAAGTTATATAGCTTCATTTAACAATGACATGGTTTAATTGTCTTTATCTTTATAAAGCGTTCCTACAACTTTGCGAACTTTAAATACTCTTCAGCTATAATCAAAGACTATTAAAGGTAAAACTGCTTAACAGGGCTGTACCTAAAACTCTTTGAGTGGATATGTAAGATTGCATCTAAGCTTGCTTGATCGTTAATTGAACGATATTGCTTGCAAGGGCATCGTAGAAAAAAAATTATGATTTGAACGTGGCATTGAACGAGAAAGTTTTTGTCTCTAAAGTCATAACTATGAAAAATTAAGATATTTAAATAAAAAATATTTATTTTTATCAATCACTTGTATTGTTTTGATGTTGCCGAAATTTACCATACATTTAACATGAAACATCTATTATTTAGTAAAATAAAATTAGATTTCTATATTAAATAATTGATTTTTATTAATAAATTTCAAATATTATTTGAAATCATAAGCTTTTGAAATAGAGGTGTTTTTGTCTATAAATTATAATTTTAATAAATTTTATCCATTAAATCTCAAAAGAGCCAATCTAACCGTAATACTCGCAGAAGAAGTGCCCACAAAGATTATGGCAAGAGCTATTCAGATTAAATGATTTAAGTCTCAGAGAAAGAGAATTAAATATTAAAAACTCTCAGTTTAAATTTTTATGAGATCAGGCACATATAATTTATAAAAAAGGGAGAATTTATATTCTCCCTTTTTAATTATGCAGTGGTCACAGCTTTTTCTTCTATTTTTTTCTTAACAATCGCATAGCTTATCCCTGTAACGATACTACCAGCAGCAATTGCAGCAAGATATAACCAAGCATGATTAATCGCATTGGGAATTAAAAGAACAAATACACCGCCGTGAGGAGTAACCAACTCACAATGGAATAGGGCAACGAGTGCTCCAGTCACAGCTCCACCTAAAATGCAAGTTGGAATAACACGCATTGGGTCTTTAGCTGCAAAGGGAATAGCACCTTCAGAAATAAAACATAAACCTAATACGAAAGCTGCTTTTCCGGCATCTTTCTCTCCAGTACTAAATTTATTCCTAGCAATGAAAGTTGCAATAGCCATACCAATAGCAGGGACCATGCCGCCTGCCATCGTGGCTGCCATAGGCATATAAGTATTTGTTGTCAGCAGTCCAACAGTAAAAGCGTAGGCTGCTTTATTGATTGGTCCACCTAAATCAATACACATCATGCTTGCTAATATAATTCCCATTAACACGGCATTTGTTGTACCCATGTTATTTAAGAAATCTTTCATTAGCTCAAAAATATGTGCTACTGGCTGTCCAACCACATAAAACATAATTAGACCAACAAATAATGTGCCTAATAACGGAATAATTAGAATGGGTTTAAGTGCTTCTAAACTAGTTGGAAGTTTAAGTTTTTTAGCGATAAATAGTGCGATATAGCCTGCAAGAAAACCTGAGACAATACCTCCTAAAAAACCTGCTTGTAACTGAGAAGCAAGTAAGCCGCCAATTAAACCAGGTGCGAGGCCAGGACGATCAGCAATCGAGTAGGCGATATAACCAGATAACATTGGAACCATAAGTATAAATGCAGCGGCACCAATTTGTTTTAATATAGCCGGTAAGCTGCCTGCTTGTTCAGCTGCATTAAGGCCAAAGCATAAAGACAGAGCAATTAAAAGACCTCCCGCCACCACCATAGGTAACATATAAGAGACACCTGTTAAGAGATGTTTATATACGCCAACTTTTTCGGTTTTATCTTTGTTTTCTGCAGATGTTTGTTGCTTACCTTGTTCTAAAACTTGCGCATTACTGATTGCCTCAGCAAAAGCTTTATCTGTTTGCTTTAGAGCAAAACCTGTACTACATCTATAAACACGCTTACCTACAAAACGGTCTGTATTAACTTCAATGTCAGTCGCAAGAATGACGATGTCCGCATCAGCAATAGTTTGAGGTGATAAAATATTTTTTGCGCCAACGGAACCTTGAGTTTCTACTTCAATGTCATAACCATGTTTTTCTGCGCCTTGCTGTAAAGCTTCGGCGGCCATAAAAGTATGCGCGACACCCGTAGGACACGCAGTGATCGCAACAAATTTTTTAGCTGTAGATGCTGATACGTTATTATCATTTTGCCAGTCTTGAGCAGATTTAAAATGATCTAAAGCAGTTTGAAAAGCTGAATCAGTATCACTTTTGATCTCTTCAATGTTAATGAAAGATAAAGGGTGTGTACCAAAAATATTAAGATTTTTCGGGCGTTGTCCAACAACGATAATTTGGTCAAAGCTTTCATTCACCTCGAATTCATCAAGCGAAATAATGCTGTTTTGATAACCCTGTTGAGACGCGACTTGTGCAAGCTTACGAGCTAAAATCAAAGCATTGACTTGCTGTTGCGGACTATTAATAACAAATAATAAACGTTTAGCAGTTGGCATCAGATTCACTCAATGAATTGATTGTTGTTTGGGCTTTTAATTGGTTTAGCTTTTCAGCATTAGGAATACGAAAGCCTATTTGTGTTACAGCGTGGCTTGCAATTGCTGTAGCAATTTTTAATGTTTCTTCGGCAGAGAAGCCACTTAATAAGCCATGAATCATCCCTGCTAAAAGAGAGTCACCCGCACCAACTGTACTTTTAACTATCACTTTAGGTGCTGTGGCATGAAGTGGGTGAGTGTCATGTAACCAGTTTACACCGTCTTCACCCATCGAAATAACGACATGTTCAATTTTAGCTAAGTTTGCAAAAAGTTTTTTTTGTTCAGCATAGGTTGTAGCAGGAAGCTGATAACTTTCTACTAACTCATCTGTATTTGGTTTAATCATCCAAGGTTGACATTCAATTGCAGCAACCAACGCTTTACCACTTGTATCAAGTGCAACATTTTTACCTTGCTCTTGAATAAGTTTAATAAGTTGTTGTAACTCATCAGCACTAAAACCTTGTGGTAGGCTTCCAGCAATAGCAACCACATCTACCTGAGGCAAAATCATCTCGATTTTTTGAAAGAGGTTTTTCTTATCTAGTTCATATACGAAAAAACCTTTTCCATTTAAATCCGTCATACGTCCTGATTGTTCAGCAATTTTTATATTTTGGCGAGTTTCACCTTCAATATAAATAAATTCAGATTGAAATTGAGCTTCTTTAAAATGGTCATCGAAAATCTGTCTATTTGTTGCTCCTAGAAAACCAGAAACAACAACTTCATGCCCCAAATCTTTTAAAACTTGAGCAATATTTAAACCTTTGCCTGCCGCATGTATTTCAACAGATTCTTGGCGGTTTACTTCACCTATCTGTAACTCATTGAGTTGTATAGTCACATCAATTGCAGGATTTAAAGTAATTGTTAAAACTTTAGCCATTACCATTCCTAATCTTTACATTTCTTGTTCGGATAACTGACGTACAGCAGTAGCGCTATCACATTCAAGTGCACGCTTAGCAAGCACTTGAGCTTGGCTGTAGTTAAGTGTACGAATTTGTGCTTTAACCAAAGGAATACTATTTGGTGACATACTAAGCTCATCTACCCCTAAGCCCATTAGAATGGGCACAGCTTTTGGATCGGCTGCGAGTTCACCGCATATACCAACCCATTTGCCATACTTATGCGCAGCTTTTACAGTTTGATCAATCAATTGCAAAATACTTGGGTGTAGTCCATCAGCTTCAGCTGAAAGGATAGGGTGTCCACGGTCAATGGCTAATGTATATTGAGTTAAATCATTTGTTCCGATACTGAAAAAGTCCACTTCTTTCGCGAGAATAGGTGCAAGTAAAGCAGCAGAAGGAACTTCAATCATGATACCAACTTGTAAGTTGGTGCATGGATGTGCAGCTTTAACTTCATCAAGAATAGTTTTTGCAGCACGCCATTCTTCCACACGGCCAATCATTGGAAACATGATTCTTAGAGGGCGGTCATCTGCAGCTTTAAGCAAAGCAATAAGTTGTTGACGCAACAATTCAGGCTGTCTTAGCGTTAAACGGATACCTCTTAGACCTAAAAATGGATTTTCTTCTTCAGCAATTGGAAGGTAAGGAAGCGGTTTGTCACCACCTACATCTAGCGTACGTACTACGAGAGGGCGGCCCGCTAGAGCATCTAAAACAATACGATAATCTGCTTCTTGGGTAGCTTCACTCGGAGCGCTACTATGCGCCATAAAAACAAGCTCAGTCCTGAGTAGGCCAATTGCTTCAGCGCCATATTCAACCGCATGGGCTGTTGCTTGAACTTTTCCTAAATTGGCAGCAATTTCGATTTGATGTTGATCTAGAGTAATCGCAGGTTCTTGGCTGTGACGTTCAGCTTCTTCACGAATTTTTTTCTGAAGGTCTCGTTCTTGTTTTGCTTGTTCGATTTGTTGAGCATTGGGATTTAAGATAAAAGCTCCAGTATCTCCATTAATTAAAAGAGAACTTTTTTGCTCAATATCTAGTACTTGATCACCAGCCCCAACAATTGCAGGGATACCTAAAGCACGAGCAACAATAGCACTATGAGCGCTTGCACCACCTACAGCTGTCAAAATACCTGCTACACGATCTTTATTAAGTCGGGCTACATCACTTGGTCCCACGTCATACATGATCAATATATAAGGTTCTTTAGGTTCTTCGATGATGACCTCACCGCAGAGTTGAGCCAAAACGCGATCACCAATATCACGTAAGTCTGTAGCACGCTCAGCTAATAATCGATCTGGTAAAGCTGCTTGCTCTTTGGCTGCTGCTTCAATATGTTCATGCCAGGCAGCAGGAGCAGAAAGATTTAGGTTAATCTTTTGATAAACACCATTAATAAGATCTGGGTCATCAAGCATTTCCAAATGTGCTTGGAAGATTTGCTTAATTTCAGCCACTTCAGATTTTGCAATAACTTGGTGAATATTGTTTTTAACTGCGTGAAGTGCAATATCAAGTTTTTCTTTTTCTGCTTTGACACTTAAGCCCATGCGTTCATATTGGTAAACCTTAGGTTTAATTACATGTACAGGGCCAAAAGCTAAACCGCTTGAAGCAGCAATTCCTGTATTTGTGCTAAGTGGTTTTGAATGGCTTGGGATTTCACTAGATTGCTCTACTTTGATGTCTGAAGATTTTATAGGTTCAACTTCTTCACCTAAGCCTTGTTGTACTGCCAGAATAACTTTATCTAAAGCGTCAACTGCATCCGTTTCTGGTTCAGCAATGAAACGTAAAGTTTGGCCGCGTTTACAACCTAAAGCTAAGAGACGTGTCAAACTTTTAGCTGAAACAAAATTGCCTTCATCTACTGCGACTTGGATATCACCTTGAAAACTTTTTGTTAGGTTTACTAAATGAGTTGCTGGTCGAGCATGTAATCCATGTGCATTAGCGAGTACAACAGAACGGTGGGGCCAATCGGGAATAACATCTGCACCAATGATTTTAGCAATTTCATTTGGTGCTTGTGTTTGGTCTAATTGTGCAACTTGCTCTGGATTAAACAGAATATCAATCAGTCGATTAAATCTCTGGCTATCTAATTGTTCATTGGCAGCTATACAAACTAGCGTATTTAACTTTTTTTCACCTAGCTCTAAAGCATGGCGAGGCTTTACGATACTGATTGCTGGTTGTTGAACAAACTTACTACTTGAAATAGACCAGATCTGATCTTGTAGTTGAATAACTTGATCAGGGTCAAGTGAACTTAGAAAGCCGCACTTTACGAAATTGTGCTTTTTTAGAATCTGAGATGCTGACCAAAATAAATCTTCAATATCTTGAGATTCAATTTCAGTTTGAATTAAATTCTCATGCAAAGTTAAAGATAATGGTTGAGCTTGTAAGATTTCAATAATTTGTTCAGGTTGTTTAGCATTTTTTACCTGTTCACTTACATCATGCATTAAAGCTCGAGTTAATATTTGTAGAACTTGTAAATGTTCATCAGATTTTGCTGCAATAACAACAGCTAAATAAATTCTGTTTTCACCATCCCATATAATTCCTTCTGGAAAGTGAGCTAAACGGATACCTGTTTCTAGAATAAATTCGCGAGATTGGGGTGTACCGTGGGGAATAGCAATGCCTTGACCTAAATAGGTGGCACTTTGTTGTTCGCGATTAATGAGTCCTGTAATGTAGTCAGGTGTAACTAACCCATCTTTTACCAATATATCTACTAGACACTGTAATGCATGCTTTTTATCAACAGCATGTTGATTCATATGAATATGTCGAGGCTCTAGTGCTAGCATACTTATCCTTGAACAATTTCTTTGGTTTAGCTAAACAGAAAAAAAGAAGCTGTTAGTATTAAAAAAAGGTTAGTTTAACCGTTTTTAAACAACAGCTTCGTATAAATAACGATAGCAGAACTTTAAAGCTATATCGACGTATTTACGTAAATAATGCTTGTTTTTAATACAAAGGAATAGGTGATTAATATATTTTGTTTTCTTATGATAATTATTAGGTTAATAAACTAACTTTATAAAAGAAGTGGGTATTAATATTAAAAAAAACCTCTATACCGGATTACGGGTATAGAGGCAAAAGTAAAAGATCAATAGATTAGTGTTGGATTTCCTGTTCTAAAAGTGACCATAAGTTTTGATGTGATTTTTTAAACATTAGCATGTGCCCAATTGATTTATGCCCAAGTTTCATGGGATTTAGCTCTAGCATTTTTGTGGGCGCATTAGGATAAAGTTTTAATAAATCTTCAACGTTACGCTCGGTTGCAATTTCATCGTCACTTGCCCAAATTGAAGTAATAGGGCAGATAATTTCACTATGAAAATCATGATGGACTGTTTTACCTATAGCATTTTTCACATAGCCAGGATGGCTGCAAAATTCTCGCCACTGTTGGGCGACTTTTTTAGGTAAGTTTTCTCCCATTCCAATAAATTGAGTAGCACCATAACCTTTAAAAGCACTAGAAATTGGAAAGATGACATTGAACATTACCGGTGCTAAAAACTTGGTTTTACCTTTAAGACCTTTTACATGGCCAGTGGAACCTGCGACCGCGATAACTTTTGCTACTTTATGAAAATTAGGAACAATTCCTAATAGCTGCCCACCAGCACTGTGGCCAAGAAGGGTAACTTGTTCTGCTTTAGTTTTTTCTAATAACGTATCAATTGCACAAGGAATATCGAGAACTCCCCAATCATTAATACTTGCTGTACTTTGCTTCAAAGACCCGTGTAAAGAGCCTCCAATTCCACGGAAATCAAAGCTTAATACGTCATATCCTTGTTCGCTTAACCATGTAGCAAAAGAATGATAGAAGTTTTTAGTAATACCTGTTGCTGGACAGATCAATACGGGATTTGCTGATTTTGGGGATTGAGCTGGATAAAAATGTGCAGCAAGTTGATAACCATCTTTACAGGTCATCCAAAATGATTCAAAAGTGTTATCCATAATATTTCGTAGTGATTGGTTTATTGATGTCTTTAATTTACACGAGTTCTGAAATGAAACTTGGTTAAAATGTGACTATAAAGTCAATATTTATGTTATATAGCTCATTAAATTTGAATAAAACAAATAATTGGAAAAAATATGGATTTACCGAAAGCTGTACAGCTCGCAATTGTATTTAGTGGCATATTTTTATGGATAGGGATGTTGACTGGGGTATGGAAATATTGGCAAATACGCCGTTCAGAATTAAGTCGTGCTCATTATTATGTGGATATCGCTCATCGAAGTAGTTTGTTATATGCAGCTGCTAGCCTAATTTTAGCTGTATTAAGCTATTTTACTGTTTTAAATGAAAATATTACTTTATGGTGTGTATTCGCAAATATTCTATTTTTTAGTTTTTCAATTCTGGTTTATATCATACATGGCTATTTACAGGACACAACAAATCAATTCAAACGTCCTCACAAGCTAGGTCGTTTTAGCTTACCTTCATGGATGATGACTTTAATGATGGTGGGATTAATTTTGACTGAATTAGTAGCTACAGCTATTTTAGTTATCGGAACAATTTTTTTATTTTTGGATGTATAAAAATGGATGATTGCTCATCCATTTTTTAAGTATTCGAGTTTTGTTGACTAAGACGTCTTTTAGCTAGTTTTCGCATCTTATGGTCGACAAAGGCCCACACACAAAATATGAAAGAAACAACCATCGCATACATAAAGTATTCGGGTTTCAGATTTCCTTTAATCATACCTTGAAACAGTAAAGTCAGCATAAGAGCAAGCGGTGTTACTCCATAAACAACTGAATCTTTGCTGTTCAGAGTGTTAATGAAGACTTGTTTGTTGAAATGTAATGATAACATCTCCATCCCTCCTTGTGGTTGCGCTAAAACCGAATGTTTTAGTCAAGAATAAGTTTAATGTTGTACTTCTATTTTTAATTCAATTCAATAGTGAATAGAAAATTTTTTGAACAGTTTTATAAAAAACTCTATGTTTATAAATGGTTAAGGTATTAAAAAAGTAAATATTAAATATTTTTGTATAAAATACTTAATATTTTAGAAAAGAGAAAATATTTTAATGAAAAGTGTAATAATTTCTCTTTTCTATCATTTCAGGTTAGCTGTTTTGTTTTTTTAAAAATATATCAATCGCATGTTGAGCAATTTCTGCATCTTCAAAAGATTGGACACCAGAAACGCCAATGGCCCCTAAAATTTGTCCATCATAAATAATGGGTTTTCCACCTTCTAACATTCCTTGAGCACTAGGCATACTTAAAAAACCTAAGCGTCCACTTTGCAGAAGTTCTTCGTAAAATTTTGAAGGTCTACCTGATATTGAAGAGCATTTTGCTTTTTCTAAACATAAATGTGAGGATAAAGGTGAAGCACCATCTAAACGCTTCATCAACAGTAGAGAACTTGTTTCATCAACAATAGCGATACTGACTTTAAAGTTGTGTTCAATTGCATATTTTTGAGCTTCTTCCATTAAAAACTCTGCATCTGCTTGTGTTAGGTAATATTTACTTTTCATTGTTGCTCTTCTTTCCTAGTAAGCTAAAAATTATTTTAGTGTAATTTTACAGTAAAAACTGATTATATCTATAGTTGATTTGTCGTTGAAAGTAGTGTGGAAATAAAATGCCGGTTGGGTAAACTCAGCATTTTATTCAATATATAAAATCATGTTTGGGTAAAACTCGATTTCAAAAAAGACACTAGATTAAATGTTTTTAAATTTAACTTTGTCGATAATTACGGTAATTGCTAGAACAACTAAAGATGGGATCAACCAAGCTAAGTTTTGTTCATTTAAAGGTAAATGTTGAAGAAAATTAGGTAAATAATCACCAAAACCAGCAACTTTAATACCGTCAATAATACCGAAAATTAAAGCAATACTTGTTACTGAACCGACAATAAAAGAGGGTTTGTGCCAAAATTTCCAAAAGAAGCTCAGCATAATCACAACAATGGCTGGTGGATAAATTGCACTTAAAACAGGTACTGATACGGCAATAAGTTTGGTTAATCCAAGATTAGAAATAATGAAAGAGAAACCAACTAAAATGAATACTAAAAGTTTGTAAGGTAATTTAGTTAACTGAGCAAAATACTCACCGCAAGCACAAGTTAAGCCAATCGCTGTCACCATACATGCTAAGAAAATGAGGCCAGTTAAGAATAATGAACCCATATTGCCAAAAGCATGTTGAACATATGCATGTAAAATTACTGCACCATTTGCTGCATTTGGTGCTACTTCATGACTACCTACACCTAATTTGAATAAGCTTAAATAGACTAAAGTAAGACCTGCACCAGAAATAAGACTGGCAATAATCGCATACTTAGTGACTAATTTTTTATCGGTAACACCACGCGAATAAATCGCTTGAATAATTACGATACCGAATACTAATGCGCCTAAAGTATCCATAGTGAGATAACCGTTTACGAAACCTTCCGAAACTGGAGATTCAACGTAATGGTTGATTGGAGCAGGGACGTAACCCGCTGGGATCATAACTGCTGCAATACCTAAAATTGCTAAAGCAATAATTTTTATGGGAGCAAGCACATGACCAACAGTATCTAATAACTTGTTTGGATAAAGTGAAACTACAGTTACAAATGAAAAATAAATTGCGCTGTAAATTAAAAGGCTACTACTTGATGTTCCAAAATAAGATGAAAAACCAATTTCATAAGAAACAGTAGCTGTACGTGGAGTAGCAAATAAAGGGCCTACTGATAAATAACAAACAACGGTTAAAATCAGACTTGCTACTCGGCCGAGAGGAGAGCTAATAATTTCAATGGAACCCTGCATACGAGAGAGTGCCATGATGGTAATTACGGGTAGACCAACTGCAGTAATCAAGAAGCCTATAGCGGCTAGCCATACATGATCACCGGCTTGTTGAGCGACAATGGGAGGAAAGATAATATTGCCAGCCCCAATAAAAAGAGCAAAGGTCATAAAACCTAGGGCAATAATATCTCCAGTACGAAGATGTTGCATAAATTAAAATTAATAAAAAAGAAGGAATTTTAGAGCAAAAGAGATCATGATCAAGCGGTATTTTATGTGAAAAAGATTTTTTTCAGAGCATAAAAACCTTTAATAGATATTAAAAATATCAACTGGTTAAGGTATGTATTTGAAAAACCATTGAAAGAAATTAGGAAATCATTTTTTGTCTCTGACTTTTTAAAGAAATTATGCAAAAATAAAAGTATGAATTTCTATTATGAATGTTGAATATTTGGGCATTTAATGCTTCCAGCCTATCCTATATCCGTTCTAGAATATTCTAAATTAACTTACATTTTTGTAGGCGTGGTAAAAGCAGTGCCTACGAGGATAAAACTGAATGAGAGCTTCTACTGTTACAATAAAAACTGAACAAGATCTGGAAAAGTTAAGAATTTCTGGACGCTTGGCTGCACAAGTTTTAGAAATGATAGGGGCATATATTAAACCGGGTGTATCTACTGAATATTTAGATAACCTGTGTAATGACTATATTGTAAATACTTTAAAAGTAATTCCTGCGAATGTGGGATATCATGGTTTTACTAAAACAATATGTACATCAGTAAATGAAGTAGTTTGCCATGGAATTCCGTCACCGAATAAGATTTTAAAAGATGGCGATATTATTAATATTGATGTCGCAATTATTAAAGATGGCTATTTTGGTGATACGAGCCGCATGTATTTTGTAGGTGATGTAAACCCGCAAGCAAAAAAACTTGTTGATACAACTTATGAAGCGATGGTTGCTGGGATTCATGCTGTTAAGCCAGGAGCTACACTAGGCGATATTGGTTATGCTATTCAGTCAGTTGCTCATCGAGAAGGGTATAGCATTGTTCGAGAATATTGTGGTCATGGGATTGGTAAGGTTTATCATGAACAACCTAATGTTTTACATTATGGACAGCGCGGCCAAGGCTTAGTATTAAAAAAAGGTATGGTCTTTACGATTGAACCGATGATTAATGCGGGTAGACCACAGGTTAAAGAATTAAATGACGGATGGACAGTTATTACTCAAGATCTTTCGTTATCTGCGCAATGGGAACATATGGTTGCTGTAACTGACACTGGCTTTGAACTCTTAACACCTTGGCCTGAAGGTGTAGGAAACTATCCTGTAATTTAAAAATAAAAAAAGTTCGATAATTATCGAACTTTTTTTAAATTCATTTTAATGCTCAGAAAGATGTTCTACCAAATAATCAATAAATACTCGTACAGCAGGTAATAACCCTCGGCGTGATGGATATACAGCATGTAATATACCGTGAGGAGCTTTCCATTCCGGTAAAATTTGTACAAGCTGTCCAGATTTTAGAAAATCTTCTGCTGCGCTCTCTGGTAGTAAAGCGATCCCACAGTTTTGACTCGCTAATTGCGCCAACATATGGATATTTGTACCCATTACGATAGGGCTGACTTTGATTTTCTTTTGCTGATTGTCTGGACCATGCAAAAGGAATTGTTGATCAAGATGCTCTTCTGACAAACTTAAAATGCGATGCTCACTAAGTTGTTCTGGATTTTTTATATCTCCAAATTCATTTAGATATGCTTGACTTGCAAATAGACTCTGTTCAATAAGTGCAAACTGTCTAAGAACTAAACTTGGATCATCATCTAGTTTTGAGCGAACACGTAAAGCAATATCAATTCCTTCATTAATGACATCTACTCGACGATTGCTGACCATAAGTTGCAAACGAATTTCTGGATATTTTTTTAAGAAAGCAGGCAAAATTTTAGGCAGTTGATTTTGAGCAATATCAACAGGAACACTAACCTTTACAACACCTCTAGGTTGAATGCTTAAATGATCAACCAAATCATGAGCAGCCTGTGCAGCATTCATCATGACTTGAGCATGTCTATAAATATCCATCCCAATATCTGTAACAGCAAAATGACGAGAGCTGCGTTGAATCAGGCGAACGCCTAAGTTTTCTTCTAGGCTATATACACGACGACTTAGTTTTGATTTTGGTATATCCGTTACACGCTCAGCGGCACTAAAACCACCATGCTCAACGACGAGAGCAAAACAATAAAAATCATCAAGATCAGTGAGCATTAAAATATCCTATTTCTGCAACAACCATGATTTTACATTATTAATTTTGCAACGATAATTCTTAAACTAAATTTTTTGTAATTAAAACATATACTAAGATATTTCCTTTAACTGAGAATTTGAAATTATATTGTCATTACAATGTAATTTTATTGTATGTTTTTTGATGAGTGGTTCTAGCCTTTTCTAGAACTTTCAATTAATTTCTTTTACACTACAATTTTCTATTCTTTTCAAATCTAATGCACTATCAATTAATTGAACTTAACGATACTTCTGCGAATATTGAATGTCCATTTTGCAAACAAGCAATAATTGACTGGGCGCAAGAACAATATATTCAGCCATGTGAACATACTTTATTTATTGCTATGGATTTGGGGTTTGAATTTATTGCTGATCGATTTGAAGAGTGTATGGATCAAAATGTGGATGAGTTGCACGAAGATCCGAATATGAATATTTTTGAAGCTCTCACGACAACAACTTATGAAAATCTAATTATTTTAAAATCTGATTTAGGTGTGGAAAATTTATTTCGCTATGTCGGGGTAAGTGATCGTTGAAATTGAGAGTATAAAAAAGCCAATCTATTGATTGGCTTTTTTATTATTTACGCTTCTGGCGCTGCGCTGTATTGTTCAACTAATGGTTTTAATTCGCCATTTTGGAACATTTCAAGCATGATATCGCTACCACCAATAAGTTCGCCATTTACCCAAAGTTGCGGGAATGTAGGCCAGTTCGCAATTTTTGGTAATGTTGCACGAATATCAGGGTTTTCCAAAATATTTACATATGCAAATGGACGACCAATTTGACTGAGCGCCTCTACAGCACGTGCAGAGAAACCACATTGTGGAAACTGTGGAGTGCCTTTCATGTAAAGTAAAACGGGATGCTTCGCAATTTGATCGCGGATTAACGCTTCAGTATCACGTGCTTGTTCAGTCATAAAGAGATCCTCAACTAATCTAGCAGCATTATAGGGGGTGTTTATATCGCTTTGCAAACCACCTGATTACTTAAAGTTGCATTGAATATTCAATATTTTATTGTATAAACCGAAGCGATAACAAAAAGCGGACGAAATTTTAGATAAATGAGTGATGAGACTTTTCATCAGAGCCAGTTTTTGCTTATATAAACCCTTCTTAAAACCTCATACAGACAGAGTTCGTTATGAATGATATTACCCTAGCTCCAATACAACCTGATCAACCATCACATTTAATGGCTACTTATGGTCGCCAAGCGATCAGTTTTGTACGAGGCCGAGGGGCATATCTATATACCGAAGATGGCACAGAGTATTTAGATGCTTTAACCGGTATTGCTGTATGTGGTTTAGGTCATGCGCATCCAGTCATTGCAGAAGCAATTGCTGAACAGGCTGCAACACTTGTGCATACGAGTAACTTATTTGAGATTTCTTGGCAAACGGCAGCTGCTCAGAAGCTTGCTGAAGTTTCAGGGATGGAAGAGATCTTCTTTTCAAACAGTGGTGCAGAGTCAAATGAAGGCGCCATTAAAATTGCTCGTAAATTTGGTACTCAACAAGGTGTAAGCTCCCCAAAGATAATTGTGGCAGAGCAATCATTTCATGGTCGTACCTTAGCAACACTTTCAGCTACCGGTAATAAGAAAGTACAAGATGGTTTTGCTCCTTTAACCAATGATTTTATTCGTGTGCCATTTGGTGATGTAGAAGCAATTCAAGAAGCTGCTTTGCAGCACCCAGATATTGTTGCGATTTTGATTGAACCTATTCAAGGTGAGGGTGGTATTAATACAGCACCTCAAGGCTTTAGCTATCTTGAAGAAGTCCGCACCATATGTAATCAACATAACTGGCTAATGATGCTAGATGAAATTCAAACAGGTAACGGCCGTACCGGTAAGTATTTTGCTTATCAGCATACAAACATTGTGCCTGATGTTTTGACGACTGCGAAAGGACTTGGTAATGGCTTTCCAGTAGGCGCGGTAATGACCCAAGGTAAAGCTGTTGGCTTATTAGGGCCTGGTAGCCATGGGTCTACTTATGGTGGCACAGTGCTAGGTTCTCGTGTGGTTTATACAGTAATTGATACAATCCAAAAAGAGAATGCTGTAGAAAACGCGGCAGTTGTTGGTGGTTATATTGTTGATCAATTACGTGCGCAATTGGCACATAAAGATGTGCAAGTACGTGGCTTTGGTATGATGATTGGTATTCAATTGCCTAGAGACTGCGCTGAGCTCGTTGCAATAGCTCGAGATCAACATAAGCTTATTATTAATGTTACAGCTGGTTCAGTAGTACGTTTATTGCCACCAATTAACATGACTCAAGCACAGGCTGATGACTTGCTAGAGCGTTTAGTTGCTTTAATTAATAACTATCTTTAAGTTTTTACATCAATAAAAAATGGGCATATAAATGCCCATTTTTTATATGAAATAATTAACCAGAGATATACTGCTTTAATTGTTCAATGAGATTTTTCTGATCTTCCATCGCAGCTTTTACTAAGTCGCCAATAGAAATAAATCCAACTAGTTTTTCATTGTCTAATACAGGTAAGTGGCGTAAGTGACGATCTGTCATAAGCTGTAAGCACTCTTCAACTGTATTGTTTAGGCTTACTGTAAGCACTTTAGATGTCATAATTTCAGCAACGGTAGTGCTATATGATGAACGTTCCATAAGCGTTACTTTTCGTGTGTAGTCACGTTCAGACAAAATTCCGACAACTTTTTCACCCTCAGCTACGACGAGCGCACCAATTCCTTTATCCGCCATAATCTTAATTGCTTCAAGGACAGTGGCTTCTGGAGAAATTGTAAAAATATCTTGCTCTGCTTTGTTCTTGATTACTTGTGCAACGATTGTCATTTCTTCTGTCCTGTGTTTTATCATTTTGTTTTAAATTAGCTTGATTTTATAAAAATGCAAAGACTGGATAGTCATTAAATACAAGTTTCACACTCAAGCGTTCAAAAAGCATTCTAATAGAGATTAAGAACCTAAAGAAAAGTTTACGCTCCTTGCCAATTCGGATGTTTGAAAAAGAAATGCTGCATTTGCTGAGTAGATAACTTTAATTTTCTATGAGATGAATTAAACAAAGCAGGAGTGACGTTGAGTCGAGTTAAAGTTGGTAATAAAGACTCATGGAAATCTTTAGGTGTAATTCTTCTTGGTTTGTAATGTGGCCAATGCTCTTTTGCGTAGCGATGTGCCTGTAAGCCATTAAGCCAAAAAGGAAAAATAAAGTCTTCCTGATCTGATTTAATTGCCCATCCTTGATGAAATAATCCCCAAAGAACCCCGCAATACATCATGGTTCTTAAAATATAAATCTTAATCATCAAGTCTCTTGAAACCGGTTGTAGATTACTTAAACTTTTCATTGTGAATTTAAAGGTTCTAACTTGTCTTGCTTATTATAAAAAAATCAGATGACATTTCAGTTTAAACAGGTATCAAATCGTAAACAAATATTCCAGCTGTGAAATTCATATCCTTTACTTCAAGTGGCTAAAGTTTTAGATAAATTGCTAGTTTTACTTATTTCCAGACGTAAAAAAACGCCACCTAAGTGACGTTTCTTTATGCTTGCATTGTGGCTAACTTTTGCCAATATTGTGCTTTAAGTGAGTCACGTTCAACACGGAAACCTTGATAATACAATTCAGCTAAAAACAGAGCAGCTTTACCGTGCCCAGCGCGAGCAACTTCTTCTAACTGTGCAACTGCATCCTGAAAATTCATTTGAGAGTGAATTGTGTTTACTGCAGTTGCGTACACATGTTCTAAATCATGATGAGAGATACGTTGAATCATAGAAAACTCCTTATTGTAATTATGATTACTTTTTCTAAAGGCCGCTGCCTTTAAATTAATTTAACTTAGAATTATTAAACTAATATTACAAATTAATGGATTTGTCAACTATTGGTGCATACCAGTTAATTCACTATTAGGATACATGATTAAACATTATTCACAAATAATTTTGAGTAAAATCAATATGAGAATAAAAGACAAGGAGAATAAAATATGACAAATACTATCGATGGCTTTGTTTTTGATACTCCACCTAGAGAGGAACAAATCATAGAACTAGCCCATTATCATCGTAAACTATTAGATGAAGCGATCTTTCATCAAGAGATCCATTTAGGGGATTATTGTCTTGCTCAGCGCAAAAGAGTATTTGACTTTGCACGGCATTTGGAACCTGCACAAAAAAACTGGTTTTATCAAGTTTATGATGGTGAACTGAGAAAAATTGCCGACGAAGACGAATTGCATCCAGCCGATGCTGAAGAAGGGTTAAGTATTTTTGCGATGTTTTTAGTCTTGGTGATTATTGCAGCAATTTTATACTTTTCCGTCATTCGTTCACTAATAAGCTAAGTATTATGATCCAGTAAGGTACGATTCTTGGCCTTACTGGATGTTTGATCTTGTGCATATGAGTATTGAACCCTACACTACACTAATTCGAGGTAGGTCATGCTCATATTCAAACAAAATTTTCTTAAATTAAAATCTGAGTTAAAAGTTGATCAATGTTTTAACCTATTTGTGGTTATTGTCATTGGTTGTATTTTTGTGCTGTCATATTTAGCATTACTTCGGCCTATTAGTCAGGAACAATATCAACGAATTATACAACTCTCTCATCAAGCCACTTATCCTAAAACTCAGGATATGGCTGAGCTGCTAATAGCTCAATCAGAAATTCATAGAGCAGAGTATTTAAAGTTAATGCATGCATATCAATTTGAAGGTGCTCATATTAGACAATATCCAGCACTTGCTCAGGAAGATACTCAGTAAATGGGTTAATCAGGCTAAATCTTGGTTTCCAAAGCTTTTTGAGCACTATTGTGGCAGGCAAAATTTTGAATTTATGCTAAACTTTATCTTTTTAAACGCGCTGCTTTTCAAGGAATCCGCATGGAGCAACAATCGAATATGCAAAATAAATTCTTGATAGATGCTGAGATCGGTGATGACGATGTCACATTACCTAATTTACCTGCTATCGATGTTCCCATCGTTGAATCTCCTGCTAAATCACAAGAAAATATTGAAGTAGCCAAAGACGAAGTGGCTTCTACAGGAACAGCGGCTGAACAACCAAAAACTGGTTTTTTTGGCCGGATGAAAGAAGGCTTAACCAAAACTCGTCGTAATTTCGCTGATGGTATGGTCAATATCTTGATTGGCGGAAAGGAAATTGACGATGAGTTACTTGAAGAAGTCGAAGAGCAATTATTGGTTGCAGACATTGGTGTTGAAGCAACTAAAACCATCATTACCAATTTAACAGAGCGTACAGCTCGTGGTGATTTGATCTATTCCCACTCTTTATATAAAGCGTTACAAGAAGAGTTAGTTGCTTTGTTGGCTCCACGTGTTAAGCCATTACATATTGACCCTAATAAATCACCGTATGTGATTTTGATGGTTGGGGTAAATGGAGTAGGTAAAACTACAACTATTGGTAAATTGGCTAAACGTTTACAAGGTGAAGGTAAAAAAGTGATGTTGGCTGCTGGTGATACATTCCGCGCCGCAGCAACTGAGCAATTACAGATCTGGGGTGAACGTAACGATATCTCTGTAGTAGCGCAAGGTCATGGAGCTGATAGTGCTTCTGTTATTTTTGATGCCTTTGAAAGTGCTCGTGCTAAAGGAATTGACGTATTAATTGCGGATACGGCAGGTCGTTTACATAATAAGAGTAACTTGATGGAAGAACTCAAAAAAGTTAAACGTGTTATGCAGAAAATTGATGCAACTGCACCTCATGAAATTATGTTGGTGGTAGATGCAGGAACAGGTCAAAACGCGATTAACCAAGTACAAGAGTTTGATCAAGCTGTAGGTTTAACGGGTATTACCATTACCAAGTTGGATGGAACAGCTAAAGGTGGTGTACTCTTTAACATTGCGAGCCGCACCCATGTGCCAATTCGTTTTATTGGTGTAGGTGAAAAAATTGATGATTTAAGACCATTCTCGGCTAAATCTTTTGTTGCTGCGCTGTTTGAAACTGATAAGTAAATTGCTTGATAACCCTAAAAAGCTTCACTAAATCGTGAAGCTTTTTTTATATGTATATCTTTTATTATTGTTGCGAAAATAAAACGAACTGTCATATTTTTAATGCTGATTATGAAAAATGACTTTAATACACTGTACTCATTCCCAAACAACGACCCTTGGTCAAATCAATAGGTAGGAAATAACAAAATGTCTACTTTCTTAGATAAAATTAAAAACCGTCGTACAATTTATGCAATTGGTAAAAACGTTGCATTAGATCACACTAAAATTGAAGAAACTATCCGTGAAGCAGTTAAACATAGTCCTTCAGCTTTTAACTCACAATCTTCACGTGTAGTGACACTATACGGTGAATCTCATGCTAAATTCTGGAATTTAGTTCGTGAAGCTTTACGTAAAATTGTTCCTGCAGAAGCTTTTGCTGGTACAAATGCAAAAATTGATAGCTTTGTAGCTGGTGTTGGTACGGTTTTATTTTATGAAGACCAAGCTGTTGTTAAAAGCTTACAAGAGCAATTCGAACTATATGCAGACAATTTCCCTGTATGGTCTGAACACTCAAGTGCAATTGCTCAATTTGCAACTTGGACTGCGCTTTCAGAGCTTGGTTTAGGTGCATCTTTACAGCACTATAACCCAATTGTCGATGCAGACGCAGCTGAAGCATTTGATGTTCCTGCAACTTGGAAATTACGTGCTCAATTAGTATTTGGTTCGGTTGAAGCACCAGCAGGTGAAAAAGCATTTATTAATGATGCTGATCGTTTCAAAACTTTCAATTAATTTAATTGAAATTAAAAAAAGCATCTATTTTAGGTGCTTTTTTTATGTTTTTAGAATGAAGAGGAAGAATACATAAAACGAAAATTTATGAAATTCAAATGCATATTTCAAAATAATAAATCAAGAAATTAGTCGATAACTGCTTTGTCATAAAATAGTCACAATCATATTGCATATTGCTCATGATTTAATAGCTTATCAAACACAGAGAAAGAGACAGATGACTTTAAGATTAGGTGTTGCTGCAATTGGTTTATTACTCAGCGGTTCGGTATTTTCAGCAGTTACAATTACAGCACCAGAGGAAATTGTAATCCTTGCGGTGAATGGTCAGGAAGTCAACTCTGGGTTATTTCGTTCATCTAAAAATAATTATAAAGTCGATGCTGGTGAAACAAGCTTAAGTGTGCGCTATCAAGAATACTTTGAACATTTAAGCGGGGAGCATGACATTGTTAAATCTGGAGTAGTCACAATTCAAACTCCAGTACTCAAAGATGGGCAAACTTATAAGCTTTCGATGGTAGATGCACCAAAGCAATTTGAACAAGCAAAGAAATATGCTGAGCAACCAACTGTGGCTTTGTACAGCGCAAATAATGAATTAATCGTACAACAAACTGGTGCAAACAATGAGGCAAAACCATGGTTTGCAACGGGTTTATTAGGAAAAGTCACTGACTTTACGACTAAATCATCTAAATCGCAGCCTGAGGCAGTGTATGCCTCTGCTAAACCTACTTCTGTTCAGGTGGCTGTACCAGCTCCAACATCTATGCCAGTAACGGGTGTAGCCCAAACGAATGATCAACGTTTAGTAGAAACTTGGCAAAAAGCTTCTAAAGCTGAGCGTCAAAAATTTATGGCATGGTTAGCTGAACAATCAAATTAATTTATTGCTATTTAAAATAAAGCCGATTTAATATCGGCTTTATTTTTAGAATTTTTATAAATAGCCTAAGTATATTTTATGAATAATTTAAATTTCCGCTCAGCTCAATTTCCTGATATTCCACAACTCGTAGTTTTAATTAATAAGTCCTATCGAGAACAACAAGATAGAAGTTGGACAACAGAACTTGATTGGGTAGAAGGACAGCGTATTACAGAGTTTCAATTAGAAGCACAACTACAACTTAGGAATTCAACATTATTGATAGCAGAAACTTCTGTTTCCAAGCTTATTGCTTGTATTGGGCTTACATTTGAAAATAATCAGGTTGAGATTGGAACATTTTGTACTGATCCTCAAGTTCAAAATATGAGAGTGGGTCGATCTGTTTTAGAATATGCAGAGCAATATGCATTGAAAGAAGATCCCCATCTGACCAGCGCCTTAATGTATGTGCTAGATGTCCGTTCTGAATTGATCGCTTATTATGAAAGACGTGGATATATGAAAACGGGTAATAAGCAGTCATATCCGGTTGAAGCAAATGTAGGGGTGCCAAGGGTCCCTATTAAATTGGTTGAAATGAAAAAAGACCTCAGATGAGGTCTTTTTAATTTAGGTTAGAAACCAGATGTAATAACCTAAAAGCATGAGAGGCCAAGCCACCCATGGGCTAAATAGCCATTTCCATAACCAGAAGTTGGGTACGAAACCCACTCCATAAATAAAACCACCAGAAATACCAATCATCACCAGCATAAGCTGGCTATGATTGTAGTGTCCGTTAGCATCTAGCATGAGTGAAGGATAAACCAACAAAATTGCAGCAAGAGGCAATGCCAACAGAAAAGAAAGGGCCATTGCAAATGCTTGAGCTTTTCGATGATTTGATGCTGTCATTGCTTTTGCCATCATTTATTCCTCATCTAAATTTTGATGATGTTCGATATAAAGTGCACTGAGTACACCCGCAAAACATGCCATCAAAATGCCTAGGATCCATGCGAAATACCACATTGTGTTCTCCTTAATACAAGCTATGCGAGTTTGACTCGATGTGTTTGTTGGTAATGACTCCCCACATTTTGTAATAAGACCAACTGGTATAGATCAAAATAAGAGGAACAAAAATGCAGGCTGCGACAGTCATAACGCCTAAAGTAAGGTGACTTGATACAGCATCCCACATCGTCAAACTAGAATTAGGGTTGATACTAGATGGAAGCAGGAACGGAAATAAGGCAAAGCCAGCAGTTAAAATTGCTCCAACAATCATTAAACTTGTGCCAGTAAAACTTAAGCCTGCTTTTGCTTTTGAAGATGCAAAAATTGCAATGATTGCACCTAAGATGGCAAGAACTGGAGCAACTTTAGTCACTGGATAGGTGCTGTAATTATTCATCCAACCAGGATTGCTATTAGTCACCACTTCTTTAGCTAAAGGGTTGAGTGCAGCATTTGGATCTATAGCAACAGCATAGCTATAACCCGGCATTTGCCCAAAATACAGCCATGCTCCAATTACAAGGAAACAAATTAAAAAGATAATTGCCATAATTTGAGTAGCTTTGGCAGAGCGCTGTTTTAAAGCTTCATCAGTACGTAGCATGAGCCATGCACCGCCATGTGCACAAAGCATAGACAGACTTACCACACCGCAAACTAAAGCAAAGGGGTTAAGAAGGGCAAAAAAGCTGCCTGTATATTCAGAGCGTAAAGTGCTATCTAAACTAAAAGGAATACCTAAAAACAAATTACCGAAGGCCACACCAAACACAAGCGCTGGAACAGCACCACCGATGCACAGACCCCAGTCCCAAGAGTTACGCCATTTGGTATTTTCAAGTTTAGAACGATAATCAAAACCTACGGGTCTTAGAAAAAGTGCAAATAAAACTAACAAGAGTGCCCAGTACATGCCTGAGAAAGCGACTGAGTAAACCATTGGCCATGCAGCAAATAGTGCACCACCCGCTGTAATAAACCAAACCTGATTACCATCCCAGTGTGGGGCAATGGTATTGATTGCAGCACGGCGCTCACTATCGGTTTTTCCAACGAAAGGCATGAGAGCCATAGACCCCATATCAAAGCCATCAGTCAGAGCGAAGCCGATCAGAAGTACGCCAACTAACACCCACCAAATGATTTTCAATAATTCATATTCAATCATGATAAGGCCTCCCCATTAGCTGTTGCTTTCGGTTCTTGCTTTTCAAAATGATATTTGCCAGTGTGTAGAGAGCTTGGTCCTAAGCGAGCAAATTTGATCATTAAATACATTTCAATAATCAAAAGAGCCGTGTAGAACGCTGCTAGCGCAATAATCGAACCCCATACGTCACCAGTACTTAAACTAGAAGTAGAGAGGTGGGTTGGTAGAATTTCACCAATAGACCATGGTTGACGACCACCTTCAGCTACATACCAACCAGTTTGTGCAGCGATCCAAGGAAGCGGAAGAGCAAACAATGCATATTTCAGGAGCCAAGGTTTATTTTCAGCATTTCTTTTTGCTACAGCCCAAGTCGCTAAAATGAAAAGTAATAGCATTAAGAAGCCAGAGGCAACCATCGCGCGGAAAGAGAAAAATAGCGCTGTAACTTTTGGAACAGTATCTTTTACAGCAGCTTTAATATTTTGCTCGCTTGCATCAACTACATTGGGTGCATATTTCTTAAGAAGTAGGCCATAACCTAAATCTTTTTGATTTTTTTCAAAAGAGGCTAATAACTCTGGTGAACGATCACCTGCACGTAATTTTTCAAGTTCGGCATAGGCAAGCATACCGTTGCGAATACGAACTTCATGCTGTTGCATGAGATCTTTAAGACCAGTAACTTCTTTGGTTGTTGAACGAGTTGCAATTAAACCTAATGCATATGGAATTTTAACTGCATAATCTGTCCGCATTTCTTCATGGTTTGGTACACCAAACAAAGTAAACGGAGCAGGAGCAGGGTGAGTATCCCATTCGGCTTCGATCGCAGCGAGTTTAGTTTTTTGAACATCACCGAGCTCATAGCCAGATTCATCACCTAACAGAATCACTGAAAGTGTAGATGCAAGACCGAAAATGGCAGCAATTGCAAATGAGCGACGTGCGAAAGGAAGATCACGTTTTTTAAGTAAGTAATAGCTTGAGATGGCAAGTACAAAAATTGCACCAGTTACATAGCCCGCAGAAACGGTATGTACGAATTTCACCTGAGCTACAGGGTTAAAGATAAGCGCGCCGAAATCAACTAATTCCATACGCATGGTTTCAAAGTTAAATGCAGCACCTACTGGGTTTTGCATCCAACCATTCGCCACTAAAATCCAGAGTGCTGACATGTTAGAACCTAGAGCGACTAACCACGTTACGCCTAGATGCTGAACCTTACTTAAACGGTCCCATCCAAAGAAAAATAGACCTATAAATGTAGACTCAAGAAAGAATGCCATAAGGCCTTCAATTGCTAATGGAGCACCAAAAATATCACCTACATAGTGTGAGTAATAAGCCCAGTTTGTTCCAAATTGGAACTCCATGGTTAAGCCAGTTGTTACCCCTAAAGCAAAGTTAATACCAAATAATTTTCCCCAAAATTTAGTCATATCCTTGTAAATTTCTTTACCGGAAATGACATAAGTGGTTTCCATGATGGCAAGGATAAATGCCAAACCTAGAGTTAAAGGGACGAAAAGAAAGTGATACATTGCGGTCATCGCAAATTGAAACCGCGAAAGATCAACCACGCTTTCAGAAATCATCAACGTGTCTCCTTAATGTGGGAAATGTTATCGCCAGCAATATGCTCGGCGACCTGATTGTCAAAATTTTTGGGGATGGTGGGAGCATCAAACCAAATATGTTTGATCGTTAAAAGAAGCACTATTTTTATTATTAGAATAATAGTGATTTCTTTAACTAAACGACCATTAAGATTTTTAAAATTAAGGCTCATAAATTAAACCTCATTTGATATTAATTTTATTATTAATCAAAATATAATAAAAATAAACATTAAATATATTTTAAATGAATATTTAAATAATTAATTTATATAAAACAATCACTTAATATTTTAAAATAAATACTATACTAAAATAGTTTGAATTAATTATTAAATCCTACTAAAACACTTGTAAATAAAAATATTAAGTTTATTAAAATGGTTTGTTTTAATTTAATACCAACTAAAATGGTTGTATATTATATTTACAAATTATATTTCAAACTAAAATGGTTGGAATAATAAATAATTAATTAAAAAGAAAATAATAAAATATAGGCGTAATAAAGACTGCTAAAAGCAGTAAGTGAATAGAATAATAGTAAGAATTTAATCGGGAGCGAAAAGATCGTTTGATACAGAAATTTTCTTGGCTACATAATGACTTTTATGCACTCTGACAAGGATAACCTGAGAGTATAATTCGAGTTCGCCGTATTCTGGTTCGACTTGAACGTAGTGGAGCTGGCCGAATTCATCACGCACTCGCGCTTGGGCAGAAAACCCAGGTCTAGCATTACCACTGGAAACCGTCGCTAATCGTCCTAAAAGATTATAATTTGTATGAGTAAGCTTTGGTTTAATTACTTGGTCAAGGCAGTGAATCATGAATACAGTAAAAAAGATTGCGATGACAAGGGCTGGGACGATTAAATAAAATGGTGAAATAAAATAATGCTGGATTGCAAAGAAAGAAAGCTGTAAAAAATAACCTGCAAAACTGAAGTTGATTAGTAAAAAAACGAAAATTAAGGCTTTAGAAAATTTAACGTTAAGTAGTGGTGAGTTAGAAAGCCAAACAGGCGCAATTTTTTTGAGTAATTGACTTGGACGAAGTCCAATATACATACCAATGGTTTCTACCACGCTGAGTAATATCAAAGCCACTACACTTAAGTGAAATGGCATAAGATAATAATTGAAAAAGAAATCAGCCATGGCAGAAACTCTAATGTTGATCGCTTCAGTCTACGATATAGATACCGCCATCTGAATGTACTTTAATCTCAACTTTATTTAAAAAATCACCTAAACATGGTCCTGAGATACATTCGCCTGTTTCCACAGTGAATAAAGCACCATGGGTAGAACATTGAATATATTCTTGGTCTTGATCCAGAAATTGATTTTCTAAATATTCAAGCTCTGTTTGCAAGTGAGGGCATAGGTTTTGATAAGCATAGAATGCGCCATCACGTTGCGTAATGAAAATAGTAGTTCCTTGTAAAGTGTCAAAAGCTCTAGCTTCACGCTCAGGAACTTCTTCCGTCATACAGATCCTTTCCATTTCAAGCACATTCCTTCTGAAAATTTTCAAGAAGTTTAGCATAATCATTAATTGCTAAACGTGGGCCAAACTGAGAAACAACCTCACTAGAAATCAAGACAGCCAACTGTGCAGCAGCATTCAAATCTTGATGATGGTTTAGGGCGTATAGGAATGCGCCTGCAAATGCATCACCCGCACCATTGGTATCAACGGCTTCTACATGACGGCCTGCCACATGGAAATGTTGAGTAGAGTTAGAAACTAAAGCACCTTTAGCACTTTGTGTAATGACTACTGTATGATTTTTAAAACGTAATTGAGCAAGAGCATCTTCAACAGTTGTTGTATTTGTATACATTAAGGCTTCTTGTTCATTACAAAATAGTAAATCTACGCCATCATCCATGAGCTCTTCTAAGCCTTCGCGAGCGTATTGCACCATGGCAGGATCTGAAAGAGATAAAGCAATCTTAACGCCATTTGCTTTTGCAATTTCTCTGGCTTGTTTTACAGCTTTGCGCGCTGTTTCACTTGTAGAAAGATAACCTTCAATATAAAGCCATTTTGCTGTTTTTAACGGTTCAAAGTCGATTTGATCTTGAGAAAGTTCAGCAGTGATGCCTAAATAAGTATGCATTGTACGTTCAGAGTCAGGACTAATGAGTACCATGCAGGTACCTGTCACGCCTTCACTGATTGATTTTGGAGTGGTTTGGATGCCAGCTTCATTTAAACCTTGCAGATAAATTGAACCCAAATCATCGTTACCAACGCGGCAACCATAAAAAGCACTTCCACCTAATGCACTAAAGGCTACAGTAGTATTCGCAGCAGAACCACCACTTGCTTGACCTTTATAATCTTGATGCTGTTTTAACTCCGCATAAAGAGCAGATTGAGTGTCGCCATCGGACAACTGCATGGTGCCTTTTTGCAAACCTTGTTGACTAAGAAAATCATCAGACACTTTAAATTCTTGGTCGATTAATGCATTACCAATTGCAAAAAGATCTACAGTTGCCATATGTGTTGTCACAAAATAAAAAAATCAGGTTGCTAAGTTTACACCATTGCTTGGATTTGCTGTAGTTTGTTGAATAAAATTCAGTTAAATCAAAAATTAGTGGAAAAATATTATTGTGTGAAAATTCTTTAGACTCACAAATAGCTCGTTGAGATAAAATTGATCAGCTTTTTTATTCAATGTCTATCATATACATAGAATTAAAAGCTTTTGTTCTGTTAGGATAAAACATTCATGGCTATGTGCTTGATATCAAAGCTGTGCCAATGAAAACTAATACTCAACAAAAACATAGTATTTTACTTGGCTTTTGTTCGCCAATCTCAAGCTGACTCAGGCTATAATGAGACTTATTCACTTATCCGATATGTTAGGAGATCACATGACTGTAGATGTCACTGAAACCATTTCTCAAACTGTTCACCCTGCGTTTCAGTTGCTACGTCAGCACCATGTAGAAGCATTAGATATTTTAGTGTCTGAATATAAGCATAAAGTCACAGGTGCGGTGCATTATCACTTGGCAACTGATTATGATGAAAATGTATTTCTTGTTGCTTTTAGAACCCAGCCTATGGACTCTAAAGGCACGGCACACATTTTAGAACATACGGCTTTGTGTGGATCTGAAAAGTTTCCGGTACGTGATCCATTCTTTTTAATGATTCGTCGTTCTTTAAATACTTTTATGAACGCATTTACAGCAGCAGATTGGACAGCATATCCATTCGCTACTCAAAATAAAAAAGATTTTCAAAACTTACTTTCTGTTTATCTTGATGCGGCATTTGCTGCCAATTTGAATCCACTTGATTTTGCTCAAGAAGGTATTCGTATTGAACTTGAAAATGGTCAACCTGTATATAAAGGTGTTGTTTTTAATGAAATGAAAGGTGCAATGAGTGCGCCGTCTGATCAACTTTATCATCAGTTGGCTCATCATTTATTTCCTGAAACGACCTATCATTACAACTCAGGTGGTGATCCGAAAGATATTCCTGATTTAACGTATGAGCAGTTAGTCGATTTTTATAAAGTACATTACCACCCAAGCAATGCTGTATTCATGACCTTTGGTAATCAGACAGCATATGA
This sequence comes from Acinetobacter sp. LT1, assembly GCF_059800965.1. Taxonomy (NCBI): domain Bacteria; kingdom Pseudomonadati; phylum Pseudomonadota; class Gammaproteobacteria; order Moraxellales; family Moraxellaceae; genus Acinetobacter; species Acinetobacter sp. LT1. The sequence continues at coordinate 71,024 of NZ_JBBAXE010000013.1, read as the reverse complement.
ACTACAAGAGCAGTTTGAAAAACTAGCCCTACACAAGTTTTCTGCGGGAACAACTTTATACTCTAAGCCTGAAAAACGTTTAGCTGCACCAATTGAAGTAACAGAGAACTACGGTGTTGATAGTGATGATTTAAAAGATAAAACTTATCATGTTCTATCTTGGTTATTACCGGAAGCAAATGACATTAAATTGCGTTTAGGAATGCGTTTAGTCGAAGGGATTTTATTAGAAAATTCGGCTTCGCCACTGCGTCATTACTTAGAAACTTGTGGTTATGCTCAATCTACAGGTCCATTAATGGGCGTAGACGATAGTAATTTTGAAATGACTTTCTACTGTGGTGTTCAAGGTTCAAATCCTGAACATGCGCAAAGCTTTAGAGATGGTGTTTTAAATATTCTGCGTGATGTTGCTGCAAAACCAATTGATAGTAATTTAGTCGATGCAATTTTGCATCAAATCGAGTTACATCAACGTGAAATTAATGGTGATGGTACACCGTATGGTTTAAGTCTAATTTTAAATGGCTTAAGTGGTGCGATTCACCATAATGATCCAATCCAAATTTGGGATGTTGACAGCGCAATTGCACAAGTTAAAGAAGAGTTGAAAGACCCAATGTGGTTATCAAATCTGATTCAAACACATTTGCTCGACAACCCTCATCGCGTACAGATGACTTTAGTTCCAGACCCGACCAAGTCTGTAAAAGAGCAGGAAGCGGAAAAAGCTCGTTTAGCGGCTATTGGTGAAAAGCTAACAGATGCTGATAAGGCTGAAATCATTGCTAAGACTAAGGCTTTAGAGGAACGTCAGGACACTCCTGATAATCTTGAGTTATTGCCAAAAGTAGGTTTGGAAGATGTACCTGCTGACTTGCATATTGTGCAAGGTCAGTTACGCGAAATTATTTGTAATCGTATGGATACGCCGTTGAACTTGTACCATGCGGGTACTAACGGCATTTACTATCAACAAGTACTCATTCAGATTCCTGAAGATATTGTGAAGTCACCTTACTTCAATTTGCTTTCTATTTTGATGGGTGATGTGGGTGCAGGCGAATATGGCTATCTTGAACTACAAAACTTACAAACTGCTGTAAGTGGTGGTTTAGGAATGGGCGCTTCTTTACGTAGTAAAGTTGATGATAAAGATAAAATTAGTGCTTGGCTGACTTTAACGACTAAATCGTTGACTCAGAAATTTGATGCAATTCATTTATTAAAATTAGCATTTGAACAGCTTCGATTTGATGAGAAAGAACGAATTATCGAGTTACTGCAACAACGTAAAACACGTTGGCAATCTCGTTTATCTGGTTCAGGTCACAGCTATGCGATGCAGATTGCTTCTCGTAACATGAGTGCCCTGGCTCAACGTGACTATCAAAACACGGGTTTAGGTGCATTGAATTGGTTGGGTGAGCTTGTTACTAAAATTACCCAAGATGATGCCGCTTACGATGAGCTGATTGCAGAATTAAAACGTATTCATAGTAAGTTGTTGCAAGCGCCTAAACAGTTCTTACTTGTCTGTGAAGAACATCAATCTGAACGTTTGGTTGAAGAAATCCAGAATGTTTGGGATAAATTAAATGTTGATACAGCTACAGCTGAGTTAACTCAAGTAGAACAAGCTAATGATAATAATCATGAAGCGTGGTTAATTCAGGCCAATGTTCAATTCTGTGCGTCTGCATATCAAGCCGTAGAAGTATCACATCCAGATGCGGCTCCATTAATGGTATTGGCAGCTTATTTACGTAACGGATTCTTGCACAGTGCTATCCGTGAAAAAGGTGGTGCTTATGGCGGCGGTGCTAGTTATGATGGAAATGCTTGTTCATTCCGTTTCTTTAGCTACCGTGACCCACGTTTAGCAGAGACGTTTAAAGACTTTGAAGCAAGCGTGCAATGGTTATTAAATACAGAGCAACAACCTCATCAGCTTGAAGAAGCAATTCTTGGTTTAATGGCAAGCATGGATAAACCAGGCTCTCCAGCAGGTGAAGCGATTACAGCATGTTATGCATTGTTGCATGCGAGAACACCAGCTTTCCGCCGTACTTTGCGTGAAAGATTGTTGCATGTAACATTGGATGATTTAAAACGTGTTGCTCGTCAATATTTAGTAGAGCAAACTCCTGTAAAAGCTGTAGTTGCGCCATTTGCTAAACGTGATGAATTGCAGCAATTAGGTTTTACCATTCAACAAGTTAATTAAAATAAAAATTGGAGATTGAACATGGCGTTCAAACAATTTGAACGCACATCTTTACAGCTAAGCATGGGAATCGTGCTTAGCTGTTTATGTGCGTCTGTAACATATGCTGATACCTTAGCTCCAGCAAACCCTGCCACAGTTGATGCATGTGTTGCTCTTGCTTCGAATGCCGATCGTCTGGCTTGTTACGACTCTGTATTTAAACCAGCAGCTCTACCTGTTGTGCAAGCCGCTGTAGTACCTGAGCCTGTTAAAAAAATCGATCAGCCTGCTGTTCAACCAGAAACATTTAAAGAGAAGGTTGTAGATACAGTCAGTAATATTAAAGTGATTGGTAAAGCGCCTACACTTGAGCCTACTACTTCTTTGCTAGATCAACGTTGGGAGTTATCTGAAAAAAGTAAACTCGGTGTTTGGAATATTCGTGCTTATCAGCCAGTCTATTTACTACCTGTATTTTGGACTAGTGATAAGAATGAATTCCCGAGTAGTCCAAATCCAAATAACACTGTAACGGATGCTCAGAATCTGAAATCAACAGAAAGTAAGTTTCAGATTTCTTTGAAAACCAAAGCTTGGGAAAATATTTTTGGAAATAATGGTGATTTGTGGGTAGGGTATACACAATCTTCACGTTGGCAGACATTCAATGCTGAAGAATCTCGCCCATTTCGTGAAACGAACTATGAGCCAGAAGCAAGTTTAATGTTTAGAACGAACTATGAATTGCTTGGTTTAGATGGGCGTTTGCTTGGAGTTACCTTAAACCATCAGTCAAATGGTCGCTCAGATCCATTATCTCGTAGTTGGAACCGTGTAATTTTTAATGTTGGATTGGAGCGTGGTAATTTTGCTTTAATGCTTCGTCCATGGATTCGTCTTGAAGAAGATAGTAAAGATGATAATAATCCGGATATGGAAGATTACATTGGTCGTGGTGATTTAACAGCGTTTTATAAGTGGAAGCAGAATGACTTCTCTTTAATGCTGCGTCATTCATTGAAAGGTGGTGATGACTCTCATGGTGCTGTGCAATTTGACTGGGCTTTTCCAATCAGTGGCAAGTTACGCGGACATTTCCAGTTGTTTAACGGTTATGGTGAAAGCCTAATTGATTATAACCATCGAGCAACTTATGCTGGTTTGGGTGTATCGCTCTTGAATTGGTACTAAGAAGCTATAAGAAAAGCCGCTTTTAAAGCGGCTTTTTTATTATCCAATTTGAATATTGGCTTGAGGATGTTTGAGTCGACTCTTTTTCGGAGTAGCGATTAAATAGGCGAGTGTTAAAGGTCCAAGCCTTCCAGCAAACATGAGTAGGCTTAAAATGAATAAACTACCGTTATGTAAATCTGGTGTGATTCCACGAGAGAGACCCACTGTACATGCCGCTGAAACAACCTCAAAAAGCAAGTTCATAAAATCTGCTTTAGGTTCTAAGAGCAAAAGAGTAAAGAAGCCTATAAAAATCAGTATGCTCGTAATAGCAGTCACTGCTAATGCTTTATAGGTCGTTTCGTGAGATACAGAGTGGTTAAATATTCTAATTTCATCTGTACGGCGTAAAAATGAAATTACACTAAGTACTAAGATGACAAAGGTGCCAACTTTGATTCCACCAGCTGTACTCAGTGAACCACCACCAATAAACATTAGTAACATCATTAGTAATGAGCTACTGTTGGTCATTGCACCTGTATCAATGGTATTGAAGCCTGAAGATCGTGGAACGGTTGCCTGAAACCAAGCGTTTAATGCTTGTTCACCTGAGTTTAACATCCCTAAAGTCGCGGGATTTTGAGCTTCTAAAGCCCATATTAAAATAAAGGCAACGAGGTTAATAATTGCAATGGTGGTAAGAATAAGTTTGCTATTTGGCGTTAGTTTTTTCCATTTTTTGTTTTGTTTAATATCCATGAGCACTAAAAAACCAAGACCACCTAAGGTGTAAAGGATGCTAATGGTTATACAAATAATATAGTTACTTTGGAAATTCATTAAACTATTGGAAAATAATGAAAAACCAGCATTGTTGAATGAGGAAATACTGTAAAAAGCCGCATAATATAAACCACGAGCAAAGCCATAGGTTGGTGTAAAAGCGGTAGTAAGAATAACTGTACCAATCAGCTCAAAAATAAGAGTATAGGTGACAACGCCTTTAGCAACAAAGGTAACTTTTGATAGGCTTGTTTGCCCGAGACTATCTTGAGCCATCATTTGCTGTTTAAGACCAACTTTTGGTGACAAACTTAATGCGGCCAATATCGCAAAAGTCATAAAACCTAAACCGCCAGACTGGATCAGTAATAAAATAATAGTTTGCCCAAAGAGAGTAAAAGACTCATGAATATTTAAAACAGATAGACCAGTAATGGTAACTGCTGAGGTGGCTGTAAAAAGCGCATCCATCCAACTGACATTGCCTGTATTCGCAAATGGCAATTTAAGCAATAAAGTGCCAAAAGTAATAAAGCCTAAAAACCCTAGCGCTAAAAGTGAAGGAGGGCTTAAATTTAACGTTTTATGAGGCTTGGGATATATAGACATATTCTAGAGTTCGTTTTCTTATAAGAAGCAATTAGAAAGTTTCTTTAACTGTGATAAATGACCTTCTAAAATAAGAATATCATGTGTTTGCAAAGTGAAATTTTCTTCAGTCTCAAACAAAATTTGCTGCTGTCTTTTCACGAGCAATGTTTTGACTTGAGGTGCCTGCTGCATAATGCCATATAAATTGATGCCGTTAAGCTTATCTGGGATTTCAATCTTGATAATGTAATGGTCATCTTCTAAAGACATATAGCGGCTTACCATAGGGTAGTTCAGAGCTTGAGCAACTCTTACGCCCATATCTTCTTCAGGATGAATAATCTTATTGATATTAAGGTGTGACAAAATGGTGTGATGAGCTTTGGTTTTTGCTTTTACCCAAATTTTATCAATTCCTAAATTTTTTAAGTTCAACACACACAAAATACTGGCTTCAATATCTTCACCAATTGCGACTACAACAGCATCACAATTTTGGATATTCAATTCGTCAAGCACATGTTCATCGGTAGCGTCAGCAATGACGGCATGAGTTAAAACGTCGGCAAGATTTTCGACATTCTTTTTTACCGTATCGATGCCAATAACATCATGATTCAATTTTGTGAGTTCTTGAGCAACTGTGGCTCCAAAACTACCTAAGCCAATGACTGCAAACTGTGCCATGTTGGTCCTTTTTTCCGAGTTAGATCATTATTTTTAAGGATATTTTCTTTAAGATAAAGAGATGCAATGTAAAGATGATAGAAATATAAAAAGATTGTATAAAAAAGCCGACAACTTTGTCGGCTTCTTCATCAAAATTAAAGATTATTTTAAGAAGCGTTTATAGCCGACGTTATCAGTAATTTCTGCATACGGATAATTAATCTGCTCGAGAGTCTCAATCAATCCATCAGGGTTTTGTTTAGCATCTGTTGCTTGTAAGCCAACTAATACACGACCTTCAGCAGCGCCGTGATTACGGTAATGGAAGAGGGTAATGTTGTGGGTTGGACCTAAACGAGTTAAGAAGGTTAAGAGCGCACCAGGTCGTTCAGGGAACTCAACACGGAACAATCTTTCATCATCTAGATTTGCATGACCACCAATTAAATAACGAATATGTAATTTGGCAACTTCATCGTCAGAAAGGTCATCTACAATATAATCTTGCTGTTTTAATTGTTCCAAAATTTCATGGCGCTCTGCATCTCCACCTTTTAAACTAATACCGACGAATACTTGTGCTTCCTCTGTATTGTTTGCTCGGTAGTTAAACTCAGTAATATTGCGGCCTTGTAAAGCACGGCAGAAGCCTAAGAATGCGCCTTTTTCTTCAGATAAGGTAACTGCATAAATCGCTTCGCGTTGCTCACCTAACTCGGTACGCTCAGCAATATAACGGAGGCGGTCAAAATTCATATTGGCGCCGCACACAATCGACACCATATTTTTATTACTGATTTTATGTTCGTGAATATATTTTTTGATACCCGCTAAAGCCATTGCGCCAGAAGGTTCAACAATGCTGCGGTTTTCATCAAATGTGTCTTTAATTGCTGCACAAATTTCATCTGTATTCACAGTCACAATATCAGGATCAACAATCGGTCCTGAGTTATCAGATTTGCGCAAACGAATAATATCAAAAGGTAAAGCACCAATTTGGGCAACAGCCGTACCATCTGCAAATAAGCCCACGTGTGGCAAAATTACACGTTCATTTGCTTCTAAAGCTGCCTTTAAACAAGCAGACTCTTCATATTCAACGCCAATAACTTTTACATGCGGTGCAACTTCTCCAAGGTAAGCTGCTACGCCTGAAATAAGGCCACCACCACCTACGGCAACAAACACGTACTCTACATCACGCCATTGACGTAAAATTTCATTGGCAATTGTGCCTTGACCTGCAATGACAAGTTCATCGTCATAAGGTGGAATAAATACAAGACCTTCAACTTCAGCACGTTGTTGAGCATATTTATTTGCGATATCAAAGCTATCGCCATGTAATACGACTTGACCACCTAAGCGTTTAACAGCCTGAACTTTAATGTCAGGTGTTGTGCTTGGCATAACAATAATAGCGGGAATTCCTAGTCTTTGTCCTGACAAAGCTACGCCTTGAGCATGGTTACCAGCAGAGGCGCAAATTACTCCGCGTTCAAGTTGTTCTTTTGGTAATTGACTAATACGGTTATAGGCACCGCGTAATTTAAAAGAAAAAACGGGTTGTAAATCTTCACGCTTAAAACGAATTGTATTGTTTAATTTTTGACTAATTCGTGGAGCTGCTTCGAGAGGTGTTTCAATTGCAACATCATAAACCGTTGCTTGTAAAATTTGTCGTACCACACGAGACAGCATGTTCATCTTCCCTATAACAGTTTAAAATAGGAAATTATTGTAGCAAACCCTTGTGCATTTGCGCCGTTTATTGGCGCATAAATGTCAAAAAATAGTTGAGTGATGTAATGAGCCTATATGCAACCCAAGATGAAAAGAAACAAGCTGCTGCGAAAGCTGCTTTAAAACACTTACCCAAAGGTGGCATTTTGGGTATTGGGACTGGAAGTACCGTAAACTTTCTAATTGATTTATTACCTGAATTACAATTAGAAGCGGCTGTGGCAAGTTCTCAAGCAACTGCTGATCGCCTTAAAAAACTTGGTATTGAAGTGGTTGATATGAACCATGTAGGTAGCCTAGATGCCTATGTTGATGGTGCAGATGAGATTGATCGCCATATGCATATGATTAAAGGTGGTGGTGCTGCATTAACACGTGAGAAAATCGTTGCATCAATCGCTAAGAAATTTGTATGTATTGTTGATGATTCAAAATGGGTTGATCAACTTGGACGTGATTTCCCATTACCAGTAGAAGTTATTCCAATGGCACGTTCAGCTGTAGCTCGTAAATTGGTAAGTTTGGGTGGTGATCCGGTTTATCGTGAAGGTGTAGTTACAGATAACGGTAATGTTATTTTGGATGTTTTCAATCTTAATATTTTAAATGCTATTGAGCTGGAAAAAACAATTAACAATATTCCTGGTGTGGTAACTAACGGTATCTTCGCCTTAAATCCGGCAACGATTGCAATTGTTGCAACGAATAATGGTATTGAAGAGCGTACAGCACAGTAATGTCTGCAAAAATGCCAGAGATTAAAATCGTTCGACACGTAAGAGCACGAAAATTGCGCTTACGTGTTGAGCCTGCTTCAATCCGTCTTACGGTTCCTTTATTTTGTAGTAAAAAACAAATTCAGCATTTTTTAGCACAATCTGAACAATGGTTAACCGAGACATGGAATAAGCAACAAAACGTCCAATCGGCATCCATTGAAATTCCTTCGGAAATTTATTTCTTTAATAAAGAACAGCCATTTCAAGTGATTGTTCAAAAGCAGCATCGTGTTTTTCAATTCGACTGGGAAAACAATTCTTTATTTATTAAAAACACACAGCCATATTTGGCATTGCAAAACGCAGTTATTGCCTATGCGAAACAAGAATTACCAGAGCTTTTAAAAGAATTAAGTGAGCACACTCATTTGGCTTATAGGGAGTGTACAATTCGCCGCCCGAAAACTCGGTGGGGAAGTTGTAGTAGTCAGCATAATATTATGCTACATGCAGGACTGGTACTTATGTCACACGAAATTGCTCGCTATGTGGCTATTCATGAGTTAGCGCATACTAAACATTTTGACCATAGTCCTGCATTTTGGGCAGAAGTTGAAAAATACGATCCATATTTTCAAAAACACCGCAGACAACTTAAATCAAATCCATTGCCTGCATGGTGGTATGTTTCAGCTTAACTAAAGGTACATTCTAGTTGAGGTGTTTGTAAGCTATCGGGTGCTTTCCGGCTATCTAAACCTGCTTTAGCACTAATAATTTTATTTGCTTTAATAGATAATTGGATAAAGTTGTATTGTTGCGTCGTGTTATTTGGTTCGGCTGAACTTGAATTGAGTAAATAACTTGAACTAGCAGCATCTGTTTGCAATAAATTATCGGTACTATCAGCACTTAAAGCAGCACGATAAATTTGTGAACCTTTACTTAAGTCGATTTGACCGTTCGCGCGAAAATTAAGCTGACATCCAGTTGAGGTGTCTTCATAGTGGCCCACTAAATAGTCTGTAGCTGGTAGGTTTGGATCTGATAGGTTGATGCTAGTTAAGCCTTGTTTGCATGGATAGCTTGATCCATTACACGTCGCTGTGGTGGTAAACCCAACAGCTCTACGGTAATCTCCAGCACCGTCAATGCGAATGAATGTTGTTGAATTTACAGTAGGAACAATTCCTGTATATTGTTTTTTTTGTAGAAGTTCATAACCCGTCTGATCTAAAGACTGTTGTGAATTAGCCTGAGCCAATTGCAAAGTAGATGCTTTTAGGTTGGTTCCAAAGTAATCGCGCGTTACTTTTTGATTAGCTGCAATATCTAACAGCGTATTTTTTAGTGGATCAATATTATCTGGAGCAGGTGTGAAAATAGGAGTGAAGGATGTTTGATCCCCATGAAGTTTTTTCCCATCCAAAAAGCCATCTTTTAAATCAGTTGCTAAACTTTTAACAAGTTCTTGGTAGGTGTTTGCTCCGCCATGAATCGTTGACCAATATTGTAAGTAACCAAAGCTAAGATAACTATCTACATATGTACTAGGTTTAGTAGTTGAGTATCGCAACAAAGTTAAATTCAGAAGGGAATTAGCTGGACTTAAACTTGGAATGTCACCATCCTTAAACGCATTCATTAACGATTTGTAGACATCTTGAGAAGCTAAATCCACATGTAATTGCTCAATACGGGTTGGGTCAACCGTTTCTTGAGGGAGTTGTCCCGAACGTATGACAGCTCGTTGATAAACTGCTTCACTGCTTGGGCTAATGAATTGGATTCTGCCACTTACACTGTTTGGTGTAATAAATGCATGATAAATACCTGACAAATTTTGGTATTGTGGAGTAATGGGGTCAAACACTTGAGATGAGCTTTGAGTTGTAATTTCTACGCGATATAAACGATTCAATTTTGCAGTAGGAATTTTGACATTAAAGCTATTTAAACTCGCAATTGAAGTATCCACTAAAATAGCATTGTTGGTATTGTCATATACTTTAAGCTGGATATTACGCATTTCTACAGGGGTTTTTAAAGTAACATCAGTTGTTGCTTCAGGTGTAGGGTCAACTGGCGTTGGTGTAGTGGGTGAACTGCCTCCACTACTACCTCCACCTCCGCAACCAGTAAGGGCTACACTTAAAATAAATGTGCTCAAGCCAAGGTACGTGCGTAATTTTGTTTCTTTTGATTGATGAAGCATCCTAGCTCTCCAAAAATTAATCTGGTATTTATTTGCTGATATTTATGTGGTTATGACAGTCCAGTAAGTGCTATCTGATTGTCGCTAAAATTAAAAAAATTAAAATTACTAAGCATGAAATGGTTTTGTAAGCTTGGACATCCTGTCATACTACTGCTCAAGTATAGATTCAAAAATTGAGGTAATGCACGTGATTTCTGTCGGAATTGTTGGTGGAACGGGTTATACAGGCGTTGAACTATTACGTATTTTATTACGACATCCTAAAGCGCAGGTTCGAGTTCTTACTTCACGTACAGAAGCGGGCAAACCAGTTGCAGATATGTTCCCTAATTTACGTGGACATACTGATCTTCAATTTTCAGATTTAAACATTGATGCATTAAAAGAGTGTGATGTTGTATTTTTTGCAACGCCACATGGTGTTGCCATGCAACATGCCAAAGATTTAATTGCAGCTGGAACTAAAGTTATTGATTTAGCAGCAGACTTTCGCTTACAAGATCTTGAACAATTTGAAAAATGGTATGGTATGGAGCATGCTTGCCCAGATGTACTAAAAGATTCTGTATATGGTCTAACTGAGTTAAACCGCGAAAAAATTAAACAAGCTCAAGTTATTGGTAACCCTGGTTGCTATCCGACGACTGTTCAATTAGGTTTAGCGCCACTATTAAAATCAGCACAAGCACTCATTGAAACCAAAAATATTATTATTGATGCGAAGTCTGGTGTTTCGGGTGCTGGCCGTAAAGCAAGCTTGGGCATGATTTATAGTGAAAACGCTGATAACTTTAAAGCATATGGTGTTGCAGGTCATCGTCACCATCCAGAAATTGTAGAAGCCTTAGAAAATATTGCAGGACAAAAGGGCGGGTTTGATGGACTCTTATTTGTTCCTCATCTAGTACCTATGATTCGCGGTATGCTGAGTACAATTTATGTAGATTTGACAGAAGCTGGTAAGCAGACAGACTTACAAGCTTTGTATGAAAACTTCTATGCTAATGAAAAATTCGTAGATGTTATGCCTGCAAATAGTTCACCTGAAACACGTAGTGTACGCGGTGCGAATGAACTTCGTATTGCATTATATAAACCACAACCAAATAAACTGATTATTTTGGCGGCTCAAGATAACCTTGTAAAAGGTGCATCTGGTCAGGCTGTACAAAATATGAACCTTATGTTTGGCTTTAATGAAGATGAAGGCTTACAAGGGATTGGTTTATTACCATAAAAAACTCTTTTTTGCTTCACACACATTTAAATTTCGATTTAAATGTGTGTCTTGACTCTGATCTTGAACACTGAGATGACGATGCAAAACTCTGGACAGACGACTTCAGCAGAAAGTTCGTTGCAAAAGAAAAAATTTTTAAACACCAATAAGCCTTTGTTTATTGGTGCTGCTATTTTAATGAGTGGTTGTTTTGCGCTCGGCTATACAATTGGGCACCGTCAAGGTTTAACTGTTGTTGGTTACGATGCAGATGCGGAGCAATTGGTTGAAGTGGTGCAAAAGCAAAAAACAGCCTTAGATGCAGTTAACAAAAGCCTTAATGCAGCGGTGCAAGAGCGTGATGTGGCTGTGACGAATGCAAATGATCTATTTGAAGCGCTTAATCAAGCGAACGCCGATAAGACTCAGCAAGAAGGTATGAGTAATATCTACCGTGAGATTTTGAGACAGCGCGGTGGTTTGAGCTTAACAATCCAAAATCTGGCAATTAAGCCTTTACCTGAAAATGCTTATGAATATCAACTAGATTTAGTTCAAGTAAGTCCAAGTAAGCGCCGTGCTTTAGGATCGGTTGAAATCAGATTGATCAAAGATACTGAGGTTTTAGTCGTACCACTTGAAGCGAAGAACTTTAACTTTACTGACTTTGAGCGCTTAACAGGTCGTTGGACAATGCCTAAAGGTTTCACGCCTCAATTTATTGAAGTGCGTTTAACTGGTGGCTCTGATACACCGATTATTAAACGTTTTAGTTGGCAGCGTGGTAAACCTGTCGAAACATCTTCTGCTTTCGTGGCAGAAATTCCTCAAGCTGAAGCAAATTCACAATAGTAACATCCTATGCGAACAAATAAGCGTCAAACAAACTTAAAAGATATCAAGGCTTCTTTTCAGCAGTCTGGCTATGTCGATTGGCACTTCCACCCACGCTTAAGTGATTCGCAAAACGAAGATCATGATGGAGAGGTTGTTGTACAAACAGCCCCTCCTGAACTCAAGCGTCCCCCATTATATGCAGTCGTATTAATGAATGACGATTACACTCCAATGGACTTTGTAATTGAAATTTTACAACAATACTTTGCAATGAATCTTGACCAAGCAACTCAAGTAATGCTAACAGTACACTATGAAGGTAAAGGTATTGCCGGAGTCTATCCAAGAGACATCGCGGAAACTAAGGCAAACCTTGTTAATAATTACGCTCGATCGCAAGGTCATCCATTACTTTGCCAGATTGAGCCTAAAGCATAAGGGGGTTACATGCTCAGTCGTCAATTAGAAGTATCATTACGTTTGGCTGTTAGCATGGCTCGTCAAAAGAGACATGAGTTTCTTACAGTTGAACATTTATTATTAGCACTACTCGACAACGATTCAGCCGTGAATGCATTAAAAGCATGTGGGGCTGATATAGTTTCTTTGCGTAAAGAATTAGAAGAATATGTAGAACAGCATACTCCTAAGCTTGGCGAAAATAGCGAGCAAGCGCCTCATCCAACAGAAAGTTTCGACCGCATTTTGCAACGTGCTATTTTTCACGTGCAATCAAGTGGCGGCGATCGTACTGTTGAAGGTGCAGATGTTTTGGTCGCAATGTATTCAGAGCGTGATTCTTTTGCTGTGTATTTACTTAAACGTCATCAAATCAATCGTTTGACATTGACTCAATACTTGTCTCATGGGACACGTAAAGACGAAGTACAAGTTGAAGAAGAAGTTGAAGATATTGAAGGTGAAACTAGCGCAAGCAATGCAGGGCCACTTGAGCTTTATACGCTGAATCTAAATGTTGAAGCGCAAAAAGGCAAAACTGACCCATTGATTGGTCGTGAAAAAGAAATTGAGCGTACAGCTCAAATTCTGTGTCGCCGTCGCAAAAACAATCCATTGCTTGTAGGTGATCCAGGTGTAGGTAAAACCTCGATTGCCGAGGGTTTGGCATGGTTAATTGTGAATGGTAAAGCACCTAAACCTTTAAGTCAGGCTGAAATTTATAGTCTGGACATTGGTGCATTAGTTGCTGGAACTAAATATCGTGGTGACTTTGAAAAACGTTTAAAACAACTGCTTAATGCATTGAAGAAAAATCCAAATGCGATTTTATTCATTGATGAGATTCATATGATCATTGGTGCAGGCTCAAGTATGGGTAGCACAATGGATGCGTCAAATCTTATTAAGCCAGCTTTAGCTAATGGTACTTTACGTTGTATTGGTTCAACGACTTTCCAAGAATATCGTCAGGTTTTTGAAAAAGACCATGCGTTATCTCGTCGTTTCCAAAAAATTGATGTCAATGAGCCAAGTATTTCGGAAACGATTGATATTTTACGTGGATTGAAAACTAAGTTTGAAGATTTCCACCACGTACAATATGACGATAAGGCTTTGGTATCAGCTGTAGAGCTTTCTGCTAAGTTCATTAATGATCGTTTCTTGCCAGATAAGGCAATTGATGTCATCGATGAAGCAGGTGCTCAACGCCGTTTGAAAGCTGAAACTGATGATAGCTTGATTACCGTAGAGAATATCGAAGATATCGTTTCTAAGATTGCTCGTATTCCACCAAAAACTGTGTCTAAAGATGATAAGTCAGTGCTTGAAAATCTTGAGCGTGATTTAAAACGTGTGGTGTTTGGTCAAGACGAAGCAATTACTGCATTAGGTTCAGCGATCAAGTTATCTCGTGCTGGTTTAAAATCACCAGATAAACCAGTGGGTAGTTTTGTTTTTGCTGGTCCAACTGGGGTAGGTAAAACTGAGGTTACTAAGCAGCTCGCTAAATTATTAGGTGTAGAGCTTGTACGTTTCGATATGTCTGAATATATGGAACGTCATGCAGTTTCACGCTTAATTGGTGCACCTCCAGGGTATGTGGGTTATGACCAAGGTGGTTTGCTTACAGATGCGATTCATAAAAATCCGCATTGTGTCTTGTTGCTTGATGAAATTGAGAAAGCACATCCAGATGTGTTTAATCTATTGCTACAAATCATGGATCATGGCGCTTTAACGGATAACAATGGACGTAAGTCAGACTTTAGAAATGTGATTATTGTTCTGACTACGAATATTGGAGCCGAAAGTATTTCTCGTGCGAGCATTGGTTTCACGGAACAAGATCATAGTTCTGACAACCAAGAAGCGATGAAACGTGCTTTCTCACCAGAGTTCCGTAACCGTCTAGATGGTGTTATTCAATTCAAAGCATTGCCAACAACTGTGATTGAGTCTGTAGTCGACAAATTCTTGACAGAATTACAAGCGCAATTGGATGAAAAACAAGTTGTGCTTGATGTTGATCAAAGTGCACGAGATTGGTTAGCTACAAATGGTTATGATCGTTTGATGGGTGCTCGTCCAATGCAACGTCTCATTCAAGAGCACTTGAAGAAACCACTCGCCGAAATGATTCTGTTTGGTGAACTTGCAGATCATGGTGGTAACGTGGCTGTATCGGTGAAAAAAGAAGATGGCAAAGCTGTCGGCTTAAAACTTGAAGTGTTTGAAGATCATCATACGGCAGAACCAGCATAACTTATGTTAATTGATAGTCTTGCTATAACCCGAATACTCAGTGTATTCGGGTTATTTATTATCACGGCAATTGCTGAAATTCTTGGTTGTTATTTTCCTTATCTGATTTTAAAAGAGGGTAAGTCGGCTTGGCTGTGGCTACCTACGGTCTTAAGTCTGGCTATCTTTGTATGGTTGTTGACTTTACATCCGGCAGCTTCTGGGCGCATTTATGCGGCCTATGGCGGTATCTATATTTTTACTGCGCTTATGTGGCTACGCTTTGTTGATCAGGTGGGATTAACAAGATGGGATATATTAGGTGGTCTAATTGTGCTTTGTGGAGCTGGTTTAATTATTTTGCAACCTCAAGGGTTGATTCGTTAATGCATCATTGAATCAAATCTTAAGCGAGAAAATAAGAAGTTTTTTTCAAAAAAAAGACTTGTCAAACTCATCAACAATGCGTATTTTAGATTTAAGGAACATTTTTTAATATTTGAGATAAAGATGTTAAATCAATCTGTGAACACTAACGCTTATTATTACTTTTGGCAATTTAGATAGTTGCCTGAGCGTATTCGGGCATGAGAAAGTTGCCCATCACAGTTAATACCTGATCGGCAACCCCGATCAGGTTTTTTTATGCTTTATCTTTTTAGAATCGAGGAACTTAAAATGAACAACATGACTTATTCGTACTTTAGCAACTTTTATTGGTTTTACTTTTGCTTACCTTTACCAACGAATAGATCCAAAACGCTCAAATAAATGATCGGACTGAGTAGATTGCAGTCCCAAGGAAAAAACCAATGAATGCCCTAAATACTTTACTGACTCAAACCAATACAAAAGAAACACCAGTTAGTTTACCTATCCAGTTAAAAGCGAAATACCCGCTTGCACACTCTTTCGCACGTCAAATTGCCGAACACCGCCAAATTATTCAAAATATTCTTAACGGCAAAGATCATCGTCTAATGGTAATTACAGGGCCTTGTTCAATTCATGATCCAGTTGCAGTACTTGAATACGCTGAAAAACTACAAAAATTACAAGAAAAAGTTAAAGATCAGATTTTTATCGTGATGCGTACATACATTGAAAAACCACGTACCACAGTTGGTTGGAAGGGGTTCATGTATGATCCGAATTTAGATGGCTCATCAAATTTACAACTTGGTTTAGAAAAATCTCGTGAACTGTACCTACAAATTATTGAAAAGGGCTTGCCAATTGCGAGTGAAATTTTAAGCCCAATGGCAACTGGCTATTTTGATGATTTATTGGCTTGGGGTGCAATTGGAGCTCGCACAAGCGAATCTCAGATTCACCGTGAAATCTCTAGTCATATGCCATACAGTATTGGTTTCAAGAATGGTACTGATGGTTCTATTCAGATTGCACTAGATGCGATTCAATCCGCGCAAAATGAACATCAATTTTTAGGAATGAATCAACAAGGCTTGCCTTCAGTGATTCAGAGTGCTGGAAATCCATTACCTCACTTGATCTTGCGTGGTGCGAATCATGGGCCAAATTACGATTTGGCTTCAATTCAGGCTATACGCGAAAAGTACAAACAGAATTTACCTGCACTGGTGATTGATTGTAGTCATGGTAATAGTGGGAAAGATCCGTTGCGTCAGCCAGAAGTTTTACAGCAAATCGTTGCTGAACGTTTAAAAACACAAGTTCGAGGTGTCATGATTGAAAGTCATTTGGTTGATGGTAACCAAAAGATTTCTTGTGATATGACCTATGGCCAGTCAGTAACTGATGGTTGTTTAGGGTGGGAAAAAACAGAGCAGCTTTTATTAAATGTCTCGAAGCAATTAAAGACAAAAGAATTAGCTCATTCCGCTTAATTATTTATGGGCTTTAAAAAGGGATCTGTAAATAGATCCCTTTGTTTTTTAAGAAGCATGCTTGAGTTCGGATAAGAATGTAGTGATTTCATGCCCAAACTTTTTAGGCTCGGTTAATAAAGGTGTATGGCCTGAACGTTCAAAATATATTGCTTTTGCATGCTCAACGCTATGTGCAATTAGTGTCTGACCAGTTTCTGGATAAAGTGTCGAATTACGACCAATAAAGAAAGTGGTAGGACATGCTAACTGCTGAATTGCTTCTCGATAATCTTCATTATGATAAAGATAGTTTTCAACATACCAAAACAAGTAATCCAAACGTTGAATAGGTAATAAGTATTTTTGTAGAAAAGGCTGTTTTAAAGCTGTTTTAAAAACTAGTGGACTAAATGGATTGCTACTTTGTAACTCAATAAAATCTACCCATAGACGGACTAGTTCTTGTCGATCTGGAAGAGATAGTTCATAAAGATATTTGGCGTTTTTATGCTTTAGCAATAATTGATAAATATCATTTAATAGTTGTTTGAACTGAGTGTGAAGAGGGCCGAATAAACCATATTCCCAAGTTGAATCTACTGATATTTTGGGTGTCTGATCAATATGTAAATAGGCTTTTAACTGCTGTGCAAGTTGAGCGTGTTTCATGCCATGCATGGCAGTTGTCGCGCCCATTGAATAACCCATCAAAATAAAGTTATCGAGTTTTAATTGATCTATCAAATGAGCAACATCTTGCCAATGACTAGAAATGGCATCTTGCTCGGGAATTGCACAATTCTTTGACCCACCGAAACCACGCCAGTCTGGAATAATAAACTCATATTCTTTACGGTTTGCATAAATAAACGGTAGCCACTGCCAACTTTGCATGCCAAGGCCAGATAAAACCAAAACAGGCTCACCACGACCAACACGGCGTACAAATAAATTTTCCCGATCGGGCATGGTGTAATACGGCATGGCTATTCTCCAGATGGGTTATCTTGGGCAAAGAGTTTTAATTGAGGGATGACTTGTTCCAACCATTTGATCCATTCACTTTCCATCGTAATTCCAAGTTCTAAGATCATTTTGTGGATGTATAACACACGGTCATTTAGATCATCGCTGTCTTTAAAATCTTTATCATAAATACTTTGATAAAGTTTGAGCTTCTCTTGATGTAAACCAAGATGCCTTAACAATTCAGGTAATATCTGATTATTGCTCAATTGTGCTTCTGCACGCAATCTAACCATTAAATCATCACGAAGCTGCGCAGGTTCACTTTGTTGCGTCATCCATGAAGCCAGTTCTATACGACCCAGTTGTTCGACCTGATAGGTTTTTTTTCGGCCATTATCCATTTCATTTTCTAAAGTGGAAACCCAGCCTTTTTTAAGCATGTTATTGAGTTCACGATAAATTTGCTGGTGAGTGGCATTCCAGAAAAAGCCCATTGAGCGGTCAAAGCGACGGGCAAGTTCAAACCCTGTACTTGGACGTTCAAGCAAGCTGGTCAATAAAACATGAGGAAGTGACATGGCAATCCAGTTTGTAAGCAAAAGTAAAGTGTGACTCATGAGATTATGCAACATGTTGCATAAAAGTCAAAATTTGATTATAAATTTATGCAACAAGTTGCATTAGCAAGCTTGTTGCTAGCCATAGGAGAAAATATGTCGGCTTATCCACATTTATTAAAGCCACTTGATTTAGGCTTTACTAATTTAAAAAACCGTGTGCTTATGGGGTCGATGCACATTGGATTAGAAGAAGCACCGCAAGGATATGAGCGCATGGCTGCATTTTATGCTGAGCGTGCGAAAGGTGATGTGGGGTTAATTGTAACTGGCGGTGTTTCTCCAAATGATGATGGTGTTGTCTTTAGCCACGGAACCAAACTAGATACAATTGAAGAAGCTGAAAAACATAAAGTAATTACCCAAGCTGTTCATGAAGCTGGGGGTAAAATTGCTATGCAGATTTTACATACGGGTCGTTATTCTTATCAGGCAAATAACGTTGCACCTTCAGCAATTCAAGCACCGATTAACCCGATTAAGCCTAAAGCTTTAAGCTCTGCGGAAGTACAACAAACCATTGATGACTTTGCCAACTGTGCCAAACTTGCTCAATATGCGGGCTATGATGGTGTAGAAATCATGGGCTCCGAAGGTTATTTAATTAATGAGTTTATTGCAGCTCGTACGAATCATCGTGATGATGAATGGGGCGGTAGTTACGAAAATCGTATCCGCTTCCCAATTGAAATTGTAAAGCGTACGCGTGAATTAGTCGGTGAAAACTTTATCATTATTTATCGTCTATCCATGCTTGATTTAGTTGAAGGCGGTTCAAGTTTTGATGAGGTGATTCAGCTTGCAAAAGAAATTGAAAAAGCTGGTGCAACCATAATCAATACTGGTATTGGTTGGCATGAGGCGCGTATTCCAACAATTGCAACCAAAGTTCCGCGTGCTGCATTTACTTGGGTGACTGAAAAACTCAAAGGTGAAGTCTCTATACCTTTAATTACTTCTAACCGAATCAATACGCCTGAAATGGCTGAACATGTATTAGCATCTGGTCATGCTGATATGGTGTCTATGGCACGACCAATGTTAGCTGATGCTGAGTTTGTCTTGAAGGCAAGTCAAGGCCGTAGTGATGAAATTAATACGTGTATTGGGTGCAACCAAGCTTGTTTAGATCATATTTTCTCAATGAAAATTGCAACTTGTTTAGTAAACCCGCGTGCATGTTATGAAACTGAGCTGATCTTTAAAGAAGCTCAGGTTAAAAAGAATATTGCTGTTATTGGTGCGGGTCCGGCAGGTTTAAGTTTTGCGGTATATGCAGCTGATCGCGGGCATCAAGTTAAAGTTTTTGAAGCAAGTCATCAAATTGGTGGTCAGTTTAATATTGCAAAAACAGTTCCTGGAAAAGAAGAGTTCTACGAAACTTTACGCTACTTTAGTCGTCAAATTGAATTGCGACCAAATATTGAACTTGTATTAAACCATCAAGCAACTTACGAAGAATTAAGCCAAGCAAATTTTGATGAAATTGTGGTTGCAACAGGTGTAACGCCTCGTCAATTACAGTTTGAGGGAATTGATCATCCTAAAGTACTGAGCTATTTACAGGTTTTAAAAGAGCGTGTGCCAGTAGGACAACGTGTTGCCATTATTGGAGCGGGTGGTATTGGTTTCGACACAGCTGAATATCTTACTCATGAAGGTGAAAGTGGCAGCTTAAATCCAGAAAAGTTTTATGAAGAATGGGGAATCGATACTCAATATGAACATGTAGGCGGTTTAAAACAGCCAAAAGTTGAGGCCTCTGAACGAGAAATCTATTTACTACAACGTAAAACTGCTGCTGTAGGTGCTGGTTTAGGTAAAACAACAGGCTGGATTCATCGCACAGGACTAAAAAATCGTCAGGTCAAAATGTTTGCAGGTGTGCAATACGACAAGGTAGACGATCAAGGTTTACATATAATTATGGATGGGAAACCAAGTGTACTTGAGGTTGACCATGTGGTGATTTGCGCAGGCCAAGAGTCATTTACTGCAATGTATGATCAGTTAAAAACAGATGGAAAAAAAGTTCATTTAATTGGTGGCGCTAAAGAGGCAGGTGAACTAGATGCAAAACGTGCAATACGCCAAGGCGCTGAATTAGCAGCAACACTATAAATTTTTATGGGCATTTTTTTAAAGAGAAATGCCCATTACTTCTTTGGTTAAATTATAGGATATAAAAAACAATGACACTCGAAACAACAAAACAGTCTTTAGAAAAATGGCATGAAATGGTTCAGGCTGGTAACTTATCCGATCTAAATGACTTGCTGGCGGATGAAGTGGTTTTTCGCTCACCAGTTGCTTACAAACCTTATGAAGGAAAGCAGGTCGTTTTCTTCATTCTTACCAATGTGATTCAGGTGTTCGAAGACTTTACCTATCATCGTGAGTTTTATACAGAAGACGGTGAAAATGTAGTGTTTGAGTTCAGTGCCAATGTTAGTGGTAAATCATTAAAAGGTATTGATATGATTCGTTTTAATGAACAAGGCAAAATTATTGATTTTGAAGTAATGATACGTCCAATGAGTGGCTTAGCTGCATTGGCTGAACAAATGGGTATAAGAATTGCTAAGTTTCAACCTCAATAATTTTAGTAAATAGCTTAGTAAGATAGAGATCAATAAAATGTGGTTAAAGCTTTCAACTCTAGTATTGCTTCCTGTACTGTTTGTACAAGGAACAAAGGTTCGTAAGAATACACCACGATTGCTAGAAGCAAGCGGTGATAGAGAAGGCACCGTTGGCAAGGGAAGACCTCTATCATTACTTATTTTAGGAGACTCTGCCGCAGCAGGTGTTGGGGTAGAAAACCAAAAAGATGCTTTATCTGGTGCAATTATTTCTGAGTTGCAAGATCAATATTCGATACGCTGGAAACTGCATGCAAAAACAGGTGATACAACTAAGCAGGTTTTTCAAGCAGTACAGCATTTAGAGCAACAAAATTACGATGTGGTGGTTACGTCGATTGGTGTTAATGATGTCACGAAACTAACCTCAGCAAGTTCATGGATAAAACAACAAAAACAATTATTTCAATATATACAGGCACGTTTTCAGCCTAAGCTCATTATTGTTTCTGGTGTTCCGCCAATGCAGCATTTCCCAGCGTTACCAAATCCATTGGCTTGGTTGTTTGGAAAATATGCGGAACAAATGAATCAGGTACTAGATAAATGGTTAGAATCACAAAACCAATTTAAGTTCATTCAATATGATATTGAGCATTTTCAAGCGATGAATCTGCCTATGGCAAGTGATGGTTTTCATCCGAGTAAGGAAATTTATGCAATTTGGGGACAACAGGTTGCAGCCTTAGTGCGGCAATCATTTAACTCATAATCAGAGGTAGTGATTGAAAATGGGCATATCTACTTTAAATAAAATTAAAGCTTTCGGTTCAGAATTGTTCGATTCGGTATTAGGTGCTGAACAGCCAAAAATCTATTATGATCCAAATGGGAAAATAAAAGATATTCTGGAGAAATTGCCCCAGCTCAAGCAAAAATATCGGCCCACACCGTGGTTAAGCAACAATCATGTTCATCTTTTATATTTTGATATTATTAGAAAAAAAACCATTAAGCTTGAATATGATCGTATTGATCAGCTCACCATGAAAGATGGTGGCGTAACTGCAATCGCGTGGTATGGCTATGATCTTCCTTCAGATACTCCAACAGTTGTCATTATGCATACCATTACAGGGACCCCTGAAAGTATGCGTGAACTTGTGAAAGATATACATCACTATACAGGATGGAGAATAGCGCTATGCTTACGCCGTGGGCATGCTGGCTTACCTATGCCTGTACCACAGATTTCTCTTTTTGGATCAACAAGCGATCTTAAAGAGCAACTTGAACATATTCAAAATTTGTTTCCTAAATCGGATTTATACGCTGTAGGTTCCTCTGCTGGAACAGGACTACTGGTTCGCTACTTAGGAGAGCAAGGTACTGACACGCCATTTAAAGCTGCCTTTGCAATGTGTCCAGGCTACAATACAGAGATAGGCTTTAAAAATGTTCATCCGTTTTATAGCAAAATGATGACCAAAAAGTTATTCAAGTATTTTATTCATCCTTATCAAAATACATGGAACCAACTTTCTTCTATTGAAAAAGTTCTGGCGACCACAAGTCTGGAAGAGTTTGAGAAAGAATATTTTGAAATGGCTGGCTTTGAAGATTATCAAAGCTATTGCCAAGCCATTAATCCAATTTATGTATTTGAGAATGTCAAAATACCATTAATGATTCTTAACGCTGAGGATGATCCTGTCTGTTCTATTAAAAATTTGGAACCTTACAAAGAAACGATTCAGCAAATGAGTAATATTGCGGTAATCACCACAAAAAAAGGAAGTCATTGTGGCTTCTATGAAGGTTGGAAAAGTACATCATGGGCTGCCAAATTAATATCAAATTATTTTTTGGTCGAACATAAACAATAACGGTAATTTGCAATAAGTTAAATAAAGCCCATTCAATAGATGGGCTTTATAATTTTATTAGATCAAGATAAAAGCAATTTGGGATCTTTTAGTCCAATTTTGATTTTTGTGCTAGCCACGAGGTCTTTTTCATCTGTTTGGTTGGGATGAAAATCAAAGCGATAATAATCAAAAAATTGGGGGATCAATGTTCTATATTGTTTATTCGCAAAACTAAAGAACTTACGCCAAGATTTGAAATTTAAAAGTTGATGATCCCGTTTCATAAGAACAAATTGATAAATTGTTGAAAAACCGGTAATCAAAAATAGACTTAAAGTAAAGACTGTAATGCGAGGAAGGTATGCACTTAAGCCGCTTCCATATAAATGTTGATAGAGATCAAAGGCCACAGCTTTATGTTCAGTTTCTTCAATACTATGCCATAGCCATAAATTGCGAATAGTTGAGTCCGTCATCAATTCATTAACGGATTGCATCATACTAACCACAAGTACTGCTGTGTAATGTTCTAGACCTACTGTTACAAGCAAATTCCATTTTTTACTAAAAACTTTTTCAATAGTTTTTAAAACGATGCCAGTTACTTTTTCTAAAGATTGAGGATCTAAACCATATTGCTGTGCACTTACATGAAAAGCATGATGTTCTTTTGAGTGCATTGCTTCTTGGCCAATAAACGCACTGATTTCCCGATCTAAAATTTCATTCGACTTTGCTTTGGCGCGTAAAGCTCGAACAGAGCGAACGAAATATGATTCACCTTCAGGGAATAATGTAGATAAACCCGTAAAATAATGGGTAAAAGTGGGTTCATTATTACACCAGTAGCGAGGTACATTTTCAAAATTATAGTCCATACGACGGACTGGAAATGAGGCGGGGACACGATTTGATACTGTATTCATTCTAGGCTCCAATCTTCTTTTAATTAAAGTTCCAAAAAGGAACTTGTTGAAAAACTACATCGCCATATATCTATCGTCAATGTTTTTTGAAGTGAAAAAAGTAGATTGTCCCTAATTGATAACTAAGAAAACTTTAAAGATAAATAGAAAGAAAAGTAAAACTTATTATTGTGTTGATAACTTAAATAATATTTAAAAAGCCCAAACTGATGGTTCAATTTGGGCATATCGCATACGAACTTAGTTCTTAAGCGCTGGAGTAGCAGCCGCAATTGCAGCAGCAACAGCATCATCTTCACTTTGAGCTGGTTCAGCTGGTTTAGATGGTTTTGGCTCTGCTTTTGCTTCAGGCTTAGGTTCAGGTTTTGGCTTTGGTTCTGCTTTAGGTTGCTCAGAAACATTTGTTTGTGAATTTTGCTCAGCTTGTGCAGGGCGAGTTTCACGGCGAATTTCAGTTGTCGTATTTGCTGTTTCTTCGTGATGCACCTCAACTTGCGTTGGTTCCTGAGTTTGAGCTTCTTCAGTTTGAACACTTTCTAGAGACTCAAATTTTGCAGGTTCAGCAGGTGTAGGTTCTGAAACAGCAGTTTCAACCTTTTCTTGCTCTTCTTCTTTAGGTGTTTCTTTTTTGACACATGCGGTTAACAATAGTCCAGCAGCAATTGCAGCACAGATTAAAAGTTTTTTATTTGCCATTGTCCTAAACAACATTTAATTGAGGAGCTGGCATTATAACAGCAAAAGAGAATGAAAAAATCATGTGAGATTGACCTAAATTTTTATTAAAAATGCTGATAGAATAGCCAGTTGTTTAATGATCTTTGAATTGATGCGGTTTGACTTTGCTTTATAGGGGCAGAGTACAGTAAAATTGCCAAACATTGTAGGCCGATTTCGGCTTGATTGTACGAGAAACTTAATGACCCATTTTATTTTTGTCACTGGTGGTGTAGTTTCATCGCTAGGTAAAGGTATTTCTGCTGCTTCAGTTGCTGCACTTTTGGAAGCCCGTGGCTTAAAAGTCACAATGGTTAAAATGGATCCCTACATTAATGTCGATCCAGGGACAATGAGCCCTTTCCAACATGGTGAAGTTTTTGTCACAGAGGATGGTGCCGAAACTGATCTAGACTTGGGTTATTACGAACGTTTCTTACGTCGTGCGAAAATGACCAAACTTAATAACTTTACCAGTGGTCGTGTATATCAGGACGTTTTAAATAAAGAACGTCGTGGTGACTACCTTGGTGGTACAGTTCAAGTTATTCCTCATATTACTGACAACATTAAAGAACGTGTACTTCGCGCAGGTGAAGGCTACGATGTTGCTATCGTAGAAATTGGCGGCACAGTAGGTGATATCGAATCACTTCCATTTATGGAGTCAGTTCGTCAATTAATGGTTGAGCTTGGTCATAAAAGAACCATGCTTATGCATTTAACTTTGTTGCCATATATCAAATCTGCAGCAGAGCTTAAGACAAAACCAACTCAACACTCTGTAAAAGAGTTGCTTTCGATTGGTATTCAACCAGATATTCTTATCTGTCGTACTGAATATGATGTGGATGTTGATACTAAACGCAAAATTGCATTGTTCACTAACGTAGAAGCACGTGCTGTAGTGGTATGTAAAGATGCGAAAACGATTTATCAAATCCCACGTACATTCTATGAACAAAACGTTGATGACTTGATCTGTGAGCGTTTTGGATTTAATGATCTTCCAGAAGCAAACCTAGAAGATTGGGACAATGTAGTCGAAGCATTACTAAATCCTGAATACACTTTACGTGTAGCTATGGTTGGTAAATATGTTGAATTACCAGATGCTTATAAGTCTGTGAATGAAGCGTTATTACACGCAGGTATTAAAAATCGCGTAAAAGTACAAATTGATTATGTCAACGCTGAAGAACTTGAAAGCCAAGACGTATCTATTTTAAGTACAGCTGACGCAATTTTAGTTCCAGGCGGTTTTGGTGAGCGTGGTACTGAAGGCAAAATGAAAGCTATTCAATACGCACGTGAAAACAAAATCCCATTCTTGGGTATTTGTTTAGGCATGCAATTGGCTGTTATTGAATACGCTCGCCATGTTGCAGGTATGCCAGAAGCTTCTTCTACAGAATTTAATCGTTCTACAAAATATCCACTCATTGGTTTAATTACTGAATGGTTAGATGAGCGCGGTGAATTACAACAACGCAGCCTTGAGTCTGACCTAGGTGGAACTATGCGTTTAGGTGCTCAAAAATCTGAATTGGTTGAAGGCACAAAAACACGTGAAGTCTACGGTAAAGCTGAAATCACTGAGCGTCATCGTCACCGTTATGAAATGAATAACCGTTTCATCGAGTCGATTGAACAAGCTGGTATGAAGATTTCAGGTTACTCTTCAGCACAACATTTAGTTGAAACTGTAGAAATTCCTGAACATCCTTGGTTTATTGCTGTACAATTCCACCCGGAATTTACAAGTTCACCACGTGATGGACATCCATTATTTGCTAGTTTTATTGACGCTGCAAAAACACAGCATCAAAAAAGTAAATAATGCGATTTTAAATAAACTGGGAAAGTTTAAATGTCACAATTAAAACCACAAGAAGTTGTACGTTTAGGCGATATACAAATGGCAAATCATTTGCCATTTGTATTATTTGGCGGAATGAACGTACTTGAATCAAAAGATTTAGCTTTTGAAATTGCAGAAACATATGTTGATATTTGCAAACGCTTAGATATTCCTTATGTATTTAAAGCGAGTTTCGATAAAGCAAATCGTTCTAGTCTACATTCATTCCGTGGTCCTGGACTTGAAAAAGGTATCGAATGGTTAGGTGATATTAAAAAACATTTTAATGTTCCTATCATTACTGATGTGCACGAGCCATATCAGGCTGCACCAGTTGCAGAAGTAGCCGATATTATTCAATTACCCGCTTTCTTAAGTCGTCAGACTGATCTTGTCGAGGCGATGGCGAAAACACAGGCTATTATTAATATTAAGAAAGCCCAGTTTTTAGCACCTCATGAAATGCGCCATATCCTGCACAAATGTTTAGAAGCAGGAAACGACAAACTTATTCTTTGTGAACGTGGTTCAGCATTTGGTTATAACAATCTTGTTGTAGATATGCTTGGCTTTGACACAATGAAAGAAATGAATGTGCCAGTTTTCTTTGACGTGACACATGCGTTACAAACCCCTGGTGGTCGTTCTGACTCAGCAGGTGGTCGTCGTGCTCAAATTACAACTTTAGCACGCGCTGGAATGGCAACTGGTTTGGCTGGATTGTTCTTGGAAGGACACCCAGATCCAGAACATGCAAAATGCGATGGACCTTGTGCATTACGTATGTCGCAACTTGAACCGTTCTTGGCACAAATAAAAGAATTGGATACTTTAGTTAAAGGATTCAAAAAGTTAGACACCCATTGAGTTGTTTTATAACCCTTACGCTGCTTTAACCGCAGCTCATATTCATTCAAAGAGGAATTGTTCATGAGCCAAATCGTTGACATTCGTGCACGTGAAATTTTGGACTCTCGTGGTAACCCAACCATCGAAGCAGACGTAATTTTAGAATCTGGGGTTGTTGGTCGTGCATGTGCACCATCTGGTGCTTCAACTGGTTCTCGTGAAGCTTTAGAACTACGTGACGGTGATAAATCGCGTTACTTAGGTAAAGGCGTTCGTACAGCAGTTAATAACGTTAATACGTTGATTCGTGATGCTTTGTTGGGTAAATCAGTTTTTGAGCAAAAAGACATTGATAATACAATGATCGCGCTTGACGGTACTGAAAACAAAGAGAAATTAGGTGCTAACGCAACTTTAGCTGTGTCATTGGCTGCTGCGCGCGCTGCTGCTGAAGAAAAGAAACTTCCTCTTTTCCAATACATCGCAGATCTTCGTGGTCAAACAATTTTGACAATGCCTGTACCGATGATGAACATCTTAAATGGTGGTGAGCATGCGGACAACACTGTTGATATTCAAGAGTTCATGATTGAGCCTGTAGGTTTCACTTCATTTGCTGAAGCTTTACGTGCTGGTGCTGAAGTATTCCATTCTTTAAAATCAGTTTTAAAGAAACAAGGTTTGAATACTGCTGTAGGTGATGAAGGTGGTTTTGCTCCTAACTTACGTTCTAACGAAGAAGCAATTCAAATCATTTTACAAGCAATTGAATTGACTGGTTACAAAGCTGGTTCAGACATGATGCTTGCACTTGACTGCGCATCTTCAGAATTCTACAAAAATGGTCAATACGTTTTAGAAGGTGAAGGTAACCGTGCATTTACAAGCCATCAGTTTGCAGATTATTTAGCTGGCCTTGTAAATCAATATCCAATTATCTCAATCGAAGATGGTCTTGATGAGTCTGATTGGGAAGGCTGGAGCTACTTGACTTCAATCCTTGGTGATAAAATCCAATTGGTTGGTGATGACTTGTTCGTAACTAATCCTAAGATTTTACAACGTGGTATTGATGAAAAAGTTGGTAACTCAATCTTAATCAAATACAACCAGATCGGTACTTTGACTGAAACTTTAGATGCAATCTATCTTGCTAAAGCAAATGGTTATTCGACTGTTATTTCTCACCGTTCTGGTGAAACAGAAGATTCTACTATTGCTGACTTAGCAGTAGGTACAGCTGCTGGTCAAATCAAGACTGGTTCACTTTGCCGTTCTGACCGTGTGTCTAAGTACAACCAATTACTTCGTATTGAAGAATTGACTAAAGCTGCTTACCGCGGTAAAGCTGAATTTAAAGGTTTAAACTAATCTTTAAATAAAAAGTTAAAATTAATTTTTTAACATTTGAAGGTGCTATTTTCTGTTTTTAATAGGAAATAGCACCTTTTTTATTATCCTAATCGGCGTGTTTTTAAAGACTTAGCCCAACTGTGATGTTTGCAGCGGGTACATTCTTGATCGATTTTATTTAAAATTTTAGTTTCACCACACTTCATACAGGAATAAAAAGTATTAATTTTCAGTACATCGGCTTTACGGTAGGCATCAGGGAATAGTGGCAAGCCCCATTTTACATCTTCATCTTCAAAATAAAGCAGACTGAGAATACCGTCCGACTCCAACAAAGCTGTTCTTACTTGTCCAAGGTGCTCAACATTTTGTTGACGCATTTCTGAGAAAAACTCATCATGAGAATATGATTGTTTTTGGAAATCTTTGTAGACTACAAGGCCATCCTTAACAATACAAAGCGCTTTTCCTTCTAGTAAATCTTCAATTTTTTTATGCTTTACCATACTCCATGTAGCAAAGCGATAAAGAAAAAGAATAACAACAAACGCGACGAAGGCATGGGCAATAGGTAAGTCTTCGGTAAACATCGGGTCACCGGCGGCTGAACCTAAACATAAAATAATTGCGAGTTCAAAAAGGGAGAGCTGACGTATACCTCGTTTACCGGATAATCTTAAAAAACTAATAATGATGATGAACATTACGGTACATCGAACCAAAATTTCTAAAACAAATTTCCAAGTCGTGTCACCAATGAAAATATTAAAAAAATCCATTTTTTTCTCCTTATTAAAATAGTTAGAAGAGATCCTTATAAATTCTTAACAAAGTAAAAAATAAAAAAATATACTTTTTAGGTAGTTATTAGTTAAAAGCTCGAAATATATGTGACTTTTTATAAATTTATTTCAACTAATTCTCTACGAAGAAGTTTACTGTTGATAGCGTGACCAAGCTGATTTATTGCAAAGTAGATCTA
Organism: Acinetobacter sp. LT1; assembly: GCF_059800965.1. Classification (NCBI taxonomy): domain Bacteria; kingdom Pseudomonadati; phylum Pseudomonadota; class Gammaproteobacteria; order Moraxellales; family Moraxellaceae; genus Acinetobacter; species Acinetobacter sp. LT1. The sequence continues at coordinate 41,580 of NZ_JBBAXE010000013.1, read as the reverse complement.
TTAAAAAGGTACTTTTACTTTATATGAGCTTGTATTTAAATGGGAGATAAAAGATATACTTTGTGGGTGGTTTCTTATTATTAAATAAATTCTCCTTAAGAAAGATATGACTGTGAATATAATTAATAATCAAAAATTTATTATATTTAATAAGATAGTTTAACGACAATTAGAGGTATAGGGGATGGCATCTAAACGTTTTTGAAAAGCATGAGGATCCATAATATTTTTATACATTTGTTGATAAGTTTTTTTGTGATCTTCAATATTATGATAGTCGATAATTTCTTGGAGTTTGTCTTTGTATTCTATATGACCAGCATTGAACATCGCTGCATAGTGTCCCCATAAAGCATATTGATATCTTAAAGCAGCTTTTGGGATCAAATTTATCTCGGTTAAATAACTATTAGCAGTTTCTTCATAGCATTCTTTTATTTGATAAGGGTCTCTTTTCATTTTGCTTAAAAAAATACATTGCATCTCTTGTAGCTTTGAACTATCTGTTTTAGCTAGTATTTTTTCGGTAACACTATATGCTTCATTAAGACAACCTAAATGTACAAGTATTTTGCGTTTAGTTTTTAAAATATTTAGATTGTTCTCGTTAGAAGGTATCTTTTTCAATAAGTTTTTAAATCTTAAGTGAGCAGTTGTTTGGTCTTGTTCCGTGTTTAATTTATAAATAATTTCATTATATTCATATATATAAGTATTATTTGGTTTGTGCTGCTTCTGATAGTCCTTCGTATTAATTATTTTAGAAGGACTATCATCAGTATGGTTATTACAAGCGCTCAAACCTAAGCTTACTAAAGAAAATGCTAAAACTTTATGCACTACAACTTGTACCTTTTATTCTCTCTTAAGAGGTTTGAGAAGAATAATAAAATATAAAAGAAAATACTGTTTAGTTTATTATTTTTTGAGTTAATCATAAAACTATTGCATAACATTTTATTGGCTAATTGAAAAGAGCAATAAATTTAAAAGATGTGATGACCAAAACAAGGTTTGAAGAGAGTGAAAATATATAAGTGATTAGAACCATTGATAATTTAATTTAAACAAATAGGAATAATTATTAATATATTGTTGATAACAATTATCATTCATGTTAATTTTTGTGCCGACTTTTGCTGCTGTGTAACAAGAACCAAAGTAGCAAAAGGCTAAGGAATCTCGCACAGCACATTGGTTATTATGGAATTTTCTTATGTACACTCCGCCCTTTAGAAAAGCGTTTACATCTCATCCCTTAGCACTTGCTATGGCTTTAATTGCTCCTTCAATTGTTTATGCAGATGAGACAAATGGAACAGCCACTTTAGAAACGATAAAAGTGCAAGCAGAAGAAGATTCCGCTGTTACCGAAGGTTCGGGCAGCTATACAGCAAAAAGCACAAATACTTCTACAAAATTAAATTTATCTCTTCGTGAAACACCACAGTCGGTGAAGGTTTTAACCCGTGAATATTTAGATGATCGGAAAATCGATTCTTTTCAAGATTTAATGAACAATATTACGGGTGTTTCGACCTCACGTACTGATGAGCGTCAGAAAGTTTATGCACGTGGTTTTGAGGTAGATTATTACTTAATAGATGGAATACCGAGCACGATTAATTTAGGTACAGGGGACCTTGATTTAGATATTTATGATCGCGTCGAGGTGGTGAAAGGTGCTAATGGCTTAACCACAGGTGCGGGCAATCCAGCGATGGCGCTGAACATGATTCGTAAACATGCAAACTCAAAAGAACTTAGTGGTAATGTCAGCACATCATTAGGCTCATGGAACTCTTGGAGTAGTTCAGCAGATATTTCTACATCGCTTAACGCTGATGGTTCATTGCGTGGACGTATGTTTGTGAAGCATTCTGATGAAAATTCATTTATGGATTTTTATGAGAAAGAACGGAATGTATTTTATGGTGCCCTTGATTATGATCTGAGCGATAAAACAAGTATGTCACTTGGAGCTACTTATCAAGAATTGCATCGTGATGGTATCCGCTGGGGCGGTACACCTGCGTTTTATACTGATGGGACTCGTACCAATTTTTCTAGAAGCTTAACAGTAAGCGCACCTTGGACATATTGGGATGTGAATACAACGGCAGTGTTTGCGAACTTAAAACAAAATTTATTTAGTGATGTTAATTTAAATGTTGCTTATACCTTCCGCAAAGAAGATACGGACTCCATGTTGTTATATACAGCTGGAAGAGTAGATAAGGCAACCAACACCAGTCCACTAAAAAATATAGATGATAATAAAAAGGATAATGTTTCTGTATATGGTGCAAAAGCTGCCAGTGAAGAAAACAATATTGATGTTTTTATCAATGCGCCATTTATGCTTTTTAATCGCCCACAAGAAATCATCATTGGTGGATCTTGGAATAAGAATGAAAAGACCAAAGATCTTTCTGGTGGTTCTAATGCAAACAAAGAGATTGAAAAATATTTAGGTGGCCCGCTTAACTATAATGATATAGCGCAAGAATTACTTCAGCCACTGGTACTAAATACTAGAGGTGCACTCAATGAAACCACACAAACTGCTGCATATGTTGCGGGTAAATTTCAAATTCTCGATCCTTTAAAAATTATTGCTGGTGCACGTTTATCTAACTGGAAATATAAATCTGAAAATGATAAAGGTAACCGTGAATTTAACAATGAATTAGCACCATATATTGGCGCTATTTATGATTTTGCCCAAGATCATTCTGTGTATGCGAGTTATACAGAAATTTTCAAACCTCAAGATCGTAAAGATGTAAATGATCAATATATTGACCCCATTACAGGTAAGAGTTATGAAGCTGGCTTAAAAAGTGAGTGGTTTGGGGGGCGTTTAAATACAGCGTTGTCAGTATTTCGAATAGAACAATCTAATTTTGCTGAATCGATACCTGACACGTTCATTATTCGCAATGGTACACAAACTACCGAGCAGGCCTATCGCGCTGTAGATGGGGTTGAAAGTAAAGGTTTTGAGTTTGAAGCTGATGGCGAGATTAATGACAATTGGGGTATTAATTTCGGTATTGCTAATTTTGAAGCAAAAGATGCAAAGGGTACGAAGGTTAATACGACAAACTCTCGAACAACTTCAAATTTATTTGTTAAGTACAAAGTTAATCAGTGGAGTGCAGGACTTGGCTTAAATTATAAGAGTAAATACTATACGGGTAGTGGAAGCTCTCGTATTGAGCAAGATGCTTATGTTTTAGCAAGTGCGATGCTTGGCTATCAAGTAGATAAAAATATTAAACTTCAATTTAATATCGATAATATTTTTGATGAGAAATATTATGAAGGTATTGGTGAAAACTCAATGAATTGGGGAACACCACGAAATGCAACGCTGAGTGTTCGTTATAATTTTTGATATAGACATACTCACATAATTAACCGATTTATAAAAGCCCTCAAAAGAGGGCTTTTTTGTGCGTAGATTGATTTATAAGCAGTTGTACTTATAAATATTATTTCCCTTTCAAATTCCATTCATTTTTGACAAAATGAAACATGTCACAATGGTCAATTAAAGTAATATGCCCATTAATAATTTTGCTTAAATTTTTGCAGGAATTTCGCATGCTACTTCTTAATTACTATACAATACAATCTCTTAACGAAAGTTTTTAATTAAAAATCTTAATGATATGTTAGAAGTATTTCGATCCACTTCAAGCAAACTGATATTGCTACTGGTTATTGTTTTAGTAGCCATACTGCAATATCAATTTTGGTTAGGTGAGGGCGGTTATCTCCCTCATCAAGCTCTCATGCAACAAATTCAGCAACAAGCTGAAGTAAATGAAGAGCTTAAAGAACGAAACCGTATTTTGGCAGCAGAGGTTTTTGACCTGAAAAATGGTACAGAAGCAATTGAAGAACATGCTCGCCTTGATCTTGGTTTGGTTAAACCACATGAGACATTTGTTCAAATGAGTACCATCAGTACCCATTACAAGCCTATTTATATTGACCCGAACGCTAAAGTTGATTTGGAAACGAATGAGACACCTGCATCCCCAGATATCCCAGACTAAATTATGGGCAGTTATTCCAGCTGCAGGGTCAGGAAGCCGATTTTCTAAAACTGAATTGAAACAGTATCAATATATTCAGAATACGACTGTTTTAGAACATACTGTTCGGCGTATAAGTCAACTTCCATTAAATGGTTATGTTCTGGCAATTGGTACCCAAGATACTTTTGCTCAGACTCTCGCATTTCAAAATATAGATAAGGCTCATTTTTGTATGGGTGGGGCAGAACGAGTCCATTCAGTATTAAACGCATTAAATCATCTTTTAACTTTTGCTGACGAAAATGATTGGGTGCTTGTGCATGATGCAGCTCGGCCTTGTGTAACAATTGATTGTTTAAATGCGCTTGTGGCAAATGCAATTGAATCAAATGAGAGTGCTATTTTAGCGATTCCTGTTCGTGACACGTTAAAGCAGGTTGAAGTAAATAATCATATTAATAAAACGGTAAGCCGTGATTTCTTATGGCAAGCGCAAACCCCTCAAATTACGAAAATCGGTAAACTCAAAAAAGCAATTGAATACGCTTTAGAAAATAATATTGCTATTACCGATGAGGCAAGTGCACTTGAATATATGGGTGAAACTGTACAGGTTGTGATGGGGCGTTCTGATAATATCAAAATTACTTATCCCGATGATTTAGAACTTGCACGTTTAATTTTACAATCACAGTCTTAAGATAAAAATCGAATAATAAATTGTAGTTTTAATTGTAAAATAGCCTAAGTAAATATTTCATTTCTACATATCTATTTATAAGAATTAATGTTTTTTACACCTCAAATCGATAAGATTAGTTGAGTAATTTACTTAGATAATGTTCGATAATCGAACAAAATATATTTATAGCGAACAAAACTGTATCTAGCTTACTAGATCAAAATACGAAAATTATCAAAAATGTTTAAAAGGGAAATCTAAGGGAAACACTCGGGATTGAGTGAAATATTTATCTATTCTTCTCGCCTCAGTGTGCCTAACTCTCTTATCTCTCTTCTTCAATGAGCACAATGGAGTTGTCTAATGATTGACAAAAGTAAGTCCTCACTAAGCGAGGTTCTATCGCAGATTAAAGATGGTGCAACCATTCTGATTGGTGGTTTCGGTACCGCAGGACAACCCGCTGAACTCATTGATGGTCTTATTGAACTCGGTGTTAAAGGCTTAACCATTGTCAGCAACAATGCCGGTAATGGTGACTATGGTCTGGCGAAACTGCTTAAAGCAGGTTCAGTTAAAAAAGTCATCTGTTCTTTCCCACGTCAGTCAGATTCTTATGTATTTGATGAACTTTATCGTGCTGGAAAGGTCGAGCTTGAAGTGGTACCACAAGGTAATCTGGCTTGCCGTATTCAGGCTGCGGGTATGGGCCTAGGTGCGGTATTTACCCCAACTGGCTTTGGAACACTTTTAGCTGAAGGTAAAGAAACCCGTGAGATTGATGGGAAAGATTATGTGCTTGAGTATCCGATCAAGGCTGACTTTGCCTTGATTAAAGCCTACAAAGGCGATCGCTGGGGCAATCTGGTTTACCGTAAATCTGCACGTAACTTTGGCCCGATTATGGCGATGGCTGCGGATGTCACTATTGCTCAGGTTTCTGAAGTGGTTGAACTCGGTGGATTAGACCCTGAGCACATCATCACCCCAGGTATCTTTGTACAGCACGTTGTACAAGTAGCGCCAGCACAGTAAGCAATAAGGAGAAATAACATGAGCTACCAGAAACTCAGCCGTGACCAGATTGCACAACGTGTGGCACAAGATATTCCCGATGGTGCCTATGTGAACCTAGGTATTGGCTTACCGACCAAGATTGCCAGCTACTTACCTAACGACAAAGATATTTTTCTTCATTCTGAAAATGGCCTATTGGCTTTTGGCCCACCGCCAGCTGCAGGTGAAGAAGACCCTGAACTGATTAATGCGGGTAAAGAGTTTGTGACCATGCTTGAAGGTGGCAGCTTTTTCCATCATGGCGACTCATTTGCGATGATGCGTGGTGGTCACCTTGATATTGCAGTACTCGGTGCATTTCAGGTTGCTGCGAATGGTGACTTGGCCAACTGGCATACAGGTGCACCCGATGCGATTCCTGCTGTGGGTGGTGCGATGGATTTAGCTGTAGGTGCCAAGAAAGTATTTATCACCACAGATCATGTGACCAAACAAGGTGAGCCGAAGATTGTGGCTGAGCTAACTTATCCAGTAACAGGTAAAAAATGTGTTGACCGTATTTACACGGACCTGTGTGTGATTGACGTGACCGAAGATGGTTTAAAGGTGATTGAGAAAGTGGAAGGTCTTAGCTTTGATGAGTTACAGGCTTTAACGGGTGCAACTTTGATTGATGCAACTCAAGGGTAAGGAAATAGGGAAATGACATTAAAAAACGCTTATATCATCGATGCCATCCGTACCCCATTTGGCCGTTATGCCGGTGGCCTTGCACCTGTCCGTGCCGATGACCTTGGTGCTGTGCCGATCAAAGCCTTAATTCAGCGTAACCCAAATGTAGATTGGGAACAGGTCGATGATGTGATCTATGGCTGTGCCAACCAAGCCGGTGAAGATAACCGTAATGTCGGTCGTATGTCAGCACTACTTGCAGGTTTACCGTATCAGGTGCCCGCAACCACCATTAATCGTCTATGTGGTTCTTCACTCGATGCGATTGCCATTGCTGCTCGTGCCATTAAGGCTGGTGAAGCGAATTTGGTGATTGCTGGTGGTGTGGAAAGCATGAGCCGTGCACCCTATGTGATGGGTAAGTCTGACAGTGCCTTTGGCCGTAGCCAGAAGATTGAAGACACCACCATGGGATGGCGTTTCATTAACCCTAAACTTAAAGAATTGTATGGTGTAGATACCATGCCCCAGACTGCCGAAAACGTCGCTGAACAGTTTAACGTGAATCGTGCAGATCAGGACCAGTTTGCCTTGGTGAGCCAACAACGCACCGCAAGCGCGCAAGCCAAAGGCTTTTTTTCTAAAGAAATCGTGCCAGTTGAAATCCCTCAGCGTAAGGGTGATGCTGTTGTGATTGATACCGATGAGCATCCTCGTGCATCAACCACACTTGAAGGCTTAAGCAAACTTAAACCTGTTGTCAAAGCAGATGGTTCAGTGACTGCAGGTAATGCTTCAGGCATTAATGATGGTGCAGCCGCATTACTTATTGCTTCTGATGAGGCAGTTCAAGCTTACAACCTCAAACCACGTGCCAAGATCATTGCTTCAACAGCGGTCGGTGTAGAACCACGTATTATGGGTTTTGCTCCGGCACCAGCCATTAAAAAATTACTTAAACAAGCCAACCTGACTTTAGAGCAAATGGATGTAATTGAGCTAAATGAAGCTTTTGCTGCTCAGGCTTTGGCCGTGACCCGTGATTTAGGCTTGCCAGATGATAGCAACAAGGTAAATCCAAACGGTGGTGCAATTGCATTGGGTCATCCACTTGGTGCTTCAGGTGCACGCCTCGTAACTACAGCCTTAAACCAGCTTGAACAAACGGATGGTCGTTATGCCTTGTGTTCAATGTGTATTGGTGTGGGGCAAGGCATCGCATTGATTATTGAGAGAGTCTAATCATGAGCCAGTTATATGCCAGCTTGTTTTACCAAAAAGACGTCACTGACATCTTTAGTGACTCATCTTTAATCAAATACATGATTGAGGTTGAAGTTGCGTTAGCGCAAGCACAGGCACAAGTTGGTGTGATTCCTCAAAATGCGGCTAATACCATTGCACAAGTAGCTGAGCAGGCATTAGACAAGTTTGATTTTTCCGCTTTGGCTGTAGCAACAGGCTTAGCTGGAAATATCGCAATTCCATTTGTAAAACAGCTTACGGCAATCGTTAAAGATGTTGATGAAGATGCTTCACGTTATGTGCATTGGGGTGCAACAAGTCAGGATATTTTAGACACAGCTTGTATTTTGCAATGCCGTGATGCGTTGAACCTTGTGGAAGATCAACTTCAACAATGCTATGCGACTGCATTACAGCAAGCTAAGCAATATCGCCATCAAGTCATGATTGGACGTACATGGTTACAGCAAGCTTTGCCCATTACTTTGGGACACAAGCTTGCTCGTTGGGCTTCTACATTTAAACGTGATTTAGATCGTATTCAAGCCATGAAGTCACGTGTACTCACTGCTCAGTTAGGTGGGGCTGTAGGTTCTTTAGCTTCTTTGCAAGATCAAGGTTCACTTGTGGTAAATGCATTTGCCCAAAAACTGAATCTGACTGTACCGACAAGTACATGGCATGGTGAGCGTGACCGTATTGTAGAAATTGCAAGTGTACTTGGCATGATTGTCGGGAATACGGGCAAGATGGCACGTGATTGGTCGCTCATGATGCAAACTGAAATTGCAGAGTTGTTTGAACCAACTGCGAAAGGTCGTGGTGGTTCATCAACCATGCCGCATAAGCGTAATCCAGTTGCGGCAGCATCCGTATTAGCCGCGGCGAATCGTGTACCAGCACTTATGTCTAGCATTTATCAAAGCATGGTACAGGAACATGAGCGTAGCTTAGGCGCGTGGCATGCAGAATGGTTAGCAGTTCCAGAAATCTTTCAGCTTTGTGCTGGAGCATTAACTCGTACTGGTGAAGTTTTACAAGGTTTTGAAGTGAATGCTGAACATATGCAACAGAACCTTGAGTGTACCAACGGGTTAATTATGGCAGAAGCTGTGATGATGGCACTTGCTCCAAAAATTGGACGTTTAAATGCTCATCATGTTGTTGAAGCAGCTTGTAAAACAGCCGTGGCTCAAAAGCAGCATTTATCTGAGGTTGTTAGTCAGTTAGATGAAGTAAAAGAACATTTTAGTCAAACAGAAATTTTGGAAATATTTAAAGCAGAAAACTATTTAGGCAATATTCAGCAACAGATTGATGCTGTTCTGCAAGAAGCACAAGGAGGAGACATAAAGTGAAACAGTTTATAACCAATCGACAAGGTAAACAGCTCGCTATATATACCGACGGCTTAAAAGATGCTCCAGCACTTGTGTTATCTAACTCCTTAGGAACAGATCATGGAATGTGGCAGCCACAAGTAGATGAACTTAAAAGTCATTTTAATGTCATTACATACGATACACGTGGTCATGGCGAAAGTGATGTGGTCGCTGAAACATCTTTACAAAATTTAGGTGAAGATGTTGCTGATATTTTAAATGCCTTAGATATTGAAAAAGCTCATTTTTGTGGCATTTCAATGGGCGGAATTACAGGGCTTTGGTTAGCTATCCATTACCCAGAGCGCTTTTTAAGTATTACGGTTGCGAACTCGGCAGCCAAAATTGGTCAGGCGGAGGCTTGGTTGAGTCGTGCTGAGTCTGTGGAACAGAATGGTTTAGCTGAGTTGGTTAAAACCACGCACACACGTTGGTTTAGCGAAAAATTCGACTATCAACATAATGTGGTTGCACAAACGACGATTCAAAGTCTGGCAAACACACCAGCACAAGGTTATGCCAATGCTTGTCGTACTTTAGCAGATGCTGATTTAAGAGATGAAATTACACAAATCCAAGTTCCAGTATTGCTCATTGCAGGAACGGCAGATCCAGTGACCACAGTAGCAGATGCTGAGTTTATGCAGAATGCTATTAAGAACAGTCAAATTGCTAAATTAGAAGCATCTCATCTTTCTAATATTGAGCAACCGCAAAGATTTACTCAGGAATTGACTAGGTTTATTCAGCAAATCTAATAGCTTAGTAGTTTAAAAGGAATTGGCCTTAAGGAGGCAAATATGGCGTCTCAGGATTACGCTGCACCAAATAAAAGTATCGATGCTCAAGCATTAATTAATGATGCTCCACTCAGTAAGTATCAATGGATGATCGCAATCATCTGTTTCTTAATTATTTTTACTGATGGTATCGATACTGCTGCAATGGGTTTTATCGCTCCAGCTTTGGCTCAAGACTGGGGTGTTGATCGCTCTCAGTTAGGCCCAGTGATGAGTGCTGCACTTGGTGGAATGATTATTGGAGCTTTGGTTTCTGGCCCAACAGCTGACCGTTTTGGTCGCAAAATCGTACTGGCTTTTTCGATGCTTGTGTTCGGTGGTTTTACTTTTGCATCTGCGTATGCAACCAACTTAGATAGTCTTGTCGTTTTACGCTTTTTGACAGGTATTGGTTTGGGTGCAGCTATGCCAAATGCCACTACATTATTTTCTGAATACTGCCCAACACGCATTCGCTCATTACTCGTGACCTGTATGTTCTGTGGTTATAACTTAGGTATGGCAACAGGTGGTTTTATCAGTAGTTGGCTGATCCCGACTTATGGTTGGCACAGTCTGTTTTTACTTGGCGGCTGGTCACCTTTGATCTTAATGATTTTGGTGATTTTAGTTTTACCTGAGTCTTACCGCTTTTTAATTGTGAAAGGTAAGAATCCTGAAAAAGTACGCAAAATCTTAAATCATATTGCACCAGCTCAGATCCAAAATGCGACTGCATTTCACGTACCTGAAGAGAAAACCGAGACAGCTCAAAAGAAAAATGTCTTTGGAATTATGTTTTCTAAACCATATGCAAAAGGAACACTTTTGCTTTGGTTGACCTATTTCATGGGGCTCGTGGTTGTTTACTTGCTTACAAGCTGGTTACCAACGCTTATGCGTGAAACAGGTGCCTCAATGGAGCGTGCTGCATTTATCGGTGGATTGTTCCAGTTTGGTGGTGTGGTAAGTGCCTTGTTTATTGGTTGGGCGATGGACAAATTCAACCCGAACCGAGTGATTGCTATTTTCTACTTTGCTGCAGGTCTATTTGCGATTGCTGTTGGTCAAAGCTTAGGAAATTCAACATTACTTGCAGTATTGGTGCTTTGTGCGGGTATCGCAATTAACGGTGCGCAATCTTCAATGCCAGCGTTAAGCGCTCGTTTCTATCCAACGCAGTGCCGTGCAACTGGCGTGTCTTGGATGACTGGTATTGGACGCTTCGGTGCGGTATTTGGTGCTTGGATTGGTGCTGTACTACTCGGCAATGATTGGTCGTTTACCGCCATTCTTAGTTTATTACTAATTCCAGCGACTGCTGCGGCTGTTGCTGTATTTGTTAAATCAATTGTTGCGCATACCGATGCAACTTAATAGAGGTCTATCACAATGAATGATGAACAACGCTATAAACAAGGCATTGAGGTGCGGACTGAAGTTTTGGGTGAAAAGCATGTTGGTCGGTCTTTGCAAAATCTGAATGACTTTAACCAAGATTTTCAAAATTTTATTAGCCGTTATGCATGGGGTGAGGTGTGGTCTCGTCCAGGCTTACCGCGTCATACACGTAGTTTAGTCACTATCGCAATTTTATTGGCGCTTGGTCGTGAAGACGAACTACGCATGCATTTACGTGCTTGCTTTAACAATGGTGTAACTAAAGAAGATTTAAAAGAGTTGATCTTACATAGCTCACTCTATGCAGGTTTACCTGCTGCAAACGCTGCAATGCATATGGCTGAAGAAGTCTTTAAAGAGTTGGGGATAGAAGTAAACCCAATTGCAGCGAAAGAACAGGATTAAGGAGATAAAGATGTCACAACATAGCTGGGGTGCTTACGCCCAACGTAATACAGATGATCATCCACCAGCATATACGCCAGGTTATAAAACAAGTGTATTACGTTCGCCAAAAAATGCATTGATCTCTATTAATGAGACTTTAACTGAAGTTACTGCACCGCATTTTTCTTCAAGTTTGTTTGGCCCAAAAGATAACGATTTAATTTTGAACTATGCCAAAGATGGTTTGCCAATTGGTGAGCGTGTCATTGTTCATGGCTATGTTCGTGATCAATTTGGTCGTCCTGTAAAAAATGCACTTCTAGAAGTATGGCAGGCCAACGCTTCTGGTCGTTACCGTCATCCAAACGACAAGTTTATTGGTGCAATGGATCCTAACTTTGGTGGTTGTGGTCGTACCTTAACTGATGAAAACGGTTTTTATATTTTCCGTACCATTAAACCGGGTCCGTACCCATGGCGTAACCGTATTAATGAATGGCGTCCTGCACATATTCATTTCTCTTTAATTGCTGATGGTTGGGCTCAGCGTCTGATTTCGCAGTTTTATTTTGAAGGCGATACGCTCATTGACACTTGCCCGATCTTAAAAACGATTCCTTCTGAAGATCAACGTCGTGCATTGATTGCACTAGAAGATAAAAACAACTTTATCGAAGCAGATAGCCGTTGTTACCGTTTTGACATCACTTTACGTGGACGTCGAGCGACTTACTTCGAAAACGAATTGACTTAATCGGGAGCACGAGCATGAATAACTGGAATTTTCAGGAACTAAAAGAAACTCCGTCTCAAACAGGTGGACCTTACGTTCACATTGGGCTATTGCCACAACAAGCAAATATTGAAGTGTTTGAAAACAACTTTAATAACCAGTTAGTACAAGATCAGACCAAAGGTGAGCGTATTCGTCTTGAAGGCCAAGTGTTTGACGGATTAGGTTTACCGCTACGCGATGTGCTGATTGAGATTTGGCAAGCTGATGCGAACGGTATTTATCCAAGTCAGGCAGATACGCGTGAGCAAAAAGCTGATCCTGCATTTCAAGGTTGGGGCCGTACAGGTGCAGACTTTGAAACGGGTGTTTGGAGCTTTAATACAATTAAGCCGGGCGCGACAGCAGGCCGTAAAGGTTCAACTCAAGCACCTCATATTGCATTAGTCATTTTTGCTCGCGGTATTAACTTGGGTCTTCATACACGAGTTTATTTTGACGATGAAGCAGAGGCAAATGCCAACGACCCGATTCTAAATAGCATTGAATGGGCACCACGTCGTCAAACACTTATTGCAAAACGTTTTGAAGAAAATGGTGAAGTTGTTTACCGCTTTGATATTCGTATTCAAGGCGATAACGAAACAGTATTTTTTGATATTTAAGAAACACCTAAGGCTACACATGATTGTCCATGGATGCGTGTAGCCTTTCTAAAGGATGGTATGACAGAGATGAAAATGAAAACATTATTAAGCTTAAGTTTGCTTGCACTCCCATTTTTCACAGCACAGGTAAATGCTGAACCTGTTGCTTTAGCTACTCAAACACAATCTGCGACTACAGCAGTTAAAACAATTGTTCCAATTACAGCAAAAACCAAAGAACAAGCTTTAGCGCAAGCTCAAGTGATTGCGAATACAGCAGATGCTGATTTGGCAGAGTTCCGTATCGACTTACTCAGTTTTGCGAGTGATACGAAACAAGTGATTGCATTGGGGCATGAATTAAAAAAGATTTTAGGCAATAAACCAATGATTGCCACAATTCGTACCAAAAACGAAGGTGGTCAGCTTGAAATTAGCGATGCTGATTATGGAAAGACTTATCAGGCTTATTTAAAAAATCCGTTCATGGACTGGTTAGATGTTGAAATGTTCCGTGATCAAAAAGTAGTTTCAGAAATTGTTCAAAAAGCACATCAAAAGAAAGTGCTGATTGTCATGTCTAATCATGACTTCCAAAAAACGCCTAGCCAAGATGAAATTGAAAAACGCCTGTTAAAACAAGATCAAATGGGGGCAGATATTCTAAAAATTGCCGTAATGCCAAAATCCAAACAAGACGTTTTCACTTTAATGAACGCAACTTTAAAAGTAAGTCAGCAAACCACTAAACCATTGTTAACGATGTCGATGGGGCAACTTGGTACGATTTCGCGTGTTGCGACTGCCAACATGGGCGGAAGTTATAGCTTTGGCATGATTGGTGAGGCTTCTGCACCGGGTCAAATTGATGTGACCAAGCTCAAACAGATTTTACAAACAGTTCAACCAACAAACCCATAAATCATAAGGATATGATGAAATGAATACATTACGTTTAACTACTCTTGCATTAGGTTTGATGGTTTCAGGCATAGCTGCGGCTCAAACTTATGTGGTTGACCGTTATCAAGACGATAGCAATAAAGGCTCTTTACGTTGGGCAATTGAACAAGCCAATGCAAACCCAAGCGAAGCTAGCGACATTTTGATTCAAGCAGTAGGTAAAGCGCCTTATGCGATTAAATTAAATAGTGCACTTCCTGAAATTAAAGCACCTGTCAAAATCATTGGTACACAGTGGGATAAAACTGGCGAATACATCGCAATTGATGGTTCAAATTATATTAAAGGCGAAGGTGCAAAAGCTTGTCCTGGGGCAAACCCTGAGCAGTACGGCACTAATGTACGTACGATGACTTTACCGGGGTTGGTATTGCGTGACGTCAACAATGTCACTTTAAAAGGTTTAGACATCCATCGCTTCTGTATTGGGGTATTGATTAACCGTTCAAGCAATAACCTCATCCAACACAACCGTATTAGTAATAACTACGGCGGTGCTGGTGTCATGCTCACTGGTGATGATGGTCAAGGTAACCCAACCGCAACCACCACCAATAACAACAAAGTTTTAGACAATATTTTCCAAGACAATGGTGATGGTCTAGAGCTGACACGTGGTGCTGCGTTTAACTTAATTGCGAATAATCATTTTGTTTCAACCAAAGCAAATCCTGAACCATCACAAGGTATTGAAATCTTGTGGGGTAATGATAATGCCGTAGTTGGTAATAAATTCGAAAACTACTCCGATGGCTTACAGATTAACTGGGGTAAGCGTAACTATATCGCTTACAACGAAATGACCAATAACTCGATTGGTTTCAACATGACAGGCGATGGCAACATTCTTGATAGCAATAAAGTACATGGTAACCGTATTGGTGTAGCCATCCGTTCTGAAAAAGATGCAAATGCAAGAATTACATTGACTAAAAACCTGATTTGGGACAATGGTAAAGATATTAAACGCTGTGAAGCGGGTGGTTCATGTGTACCAGATCAGCGTTTGGGTGCAATTGTATTTGCTGTGCCTGCACTTGAGCATGCAGGATTTGTAGGTTCTCGTGGTGGTGGTGTGGTTGTTGACCCATCTAAACAACAAAAAACATGTACTCAGCCAAATGAACAAGGCTGTAATGCTCAACCTAATCAGGGTATTAAAGCTCCTAAATTAACTGCAAATAAAGGTTCAGTTGCTGTAGAAGTCAATGGCTTGCCAAATCAACGCTATCAAGTTGAATTTTTTGGTAATCAAAATGCATCATCAAAAGAAGCTGAGCAATATTTAGGAGCAATAACTGTTGCGACAGATGCACAAGGGATCGCAAAAGCGAATTGGAAGCCGTCTGTAAAAGTTGCCTCAATTACAGCGAATATTACTGATCGTTTTGGCGCAACATCTGAGCTTGGTTTTACAAGTGTTAAATAACAATAAGGAAAGCGCCTCATATGAGGCGCAGCATAGAAATATAGAAATGATAAAAGGGACTTGAAATGTCAAATTTAATGAAACTGAGTGTTTTAACGCTCGCTGTATTAGGTAGCCAATTTGCGCTCGCGAATGAGCCTTGGTCACAAGACCGTCAATGGTTGCTAGGTGACTGGAATGGAAAACGCCAGCAATTAGAGCAGCAGGGCTATAAATTTACAGCTTCTATTATGAGCCAAAGTGCCACAAATTTAGATGGTGGTTACAACGACAGCAATACTTTTGAAAATGCTGCACAACTTTCTTTAGGTGCAAACCTCGATTTAGAAAAAATTGCTGGGTGGAAAGATACAACAGTCAATTTAGTTGTGACCAAACGTGATGGTAATGCATTAACTCTCGAGCGTATTAAAGACCCACGTTCTAGCCAATTGGGCAATGCTCAAGAAATTTATGGTCGCGGTAAAATCTGGCGTTTATCCCAAGCATGGGTGAAGAAGGGCTTTGTTGATAATACTGTACAGGTCAAATTTGGCCGTATGGGAATGTCAGAGGACTTTAACAGTTCTCAATGTGAATTTCAGAACTTATTGCTCTGCGGTGGGCAGTTAGGAAAATCAATCGGTTCAATTTGGTATAACTCACCAGTAGGTGTTTGGGCGACAAACGTTAAATATCAGTTTGCACCTGAATGGACTTTGGGATTAGGTGTGTATGAAGTAAATCCAGACAACATTAAAACCGAATCAAACAGTGATGGTTTTAATCTGGATATGAACAATGTGAAGGGCGCCACCATACCTGTTGAGCTGGCGTGGAAACCAAAACTTGCTGCTTTTAATGGTTTACCGGGTGAATATAAAGTAGGTGCGTTGTACTCAACCGCAGAAGCAAATGATATTAAAACTGCGGGTAAAGTGCATGACGGAAAACAAAGCTTCTGGCTTAATGCACAACAACAACTGACGAATAATGGCCAAGATCCGAAACGCGGTTTATATGTAAGTTTTAATGGCGTTGTAAATGATAAGGCAACAACTTTTGTTCAAAGTACTCAACAACTTGCTCTTTGGTATAAGGGGCCATTTAATAGCCGTCCAAATGATTCGATTGGTTTTGGTATAGCCAATTATGTAGTTAATGACCGTGCTAAAGATAAACAGATCGCAACAAATGAAAGTCGTGGATATTACAGCTATGATCCGATTGCATCTGACTATATTCCAATACAAGACGACGAGCTAAATGTCGAGTTGAACTATACCTATCAATGGTCTCCGGCCGTCATGTTACGTCCAAACATTCAATATATTCATCAACCTGCTGGTGTAAAAGAGGTTGATGATGCTTGGGTGGCTGGTCTTAGTGTGAAAGTCAATTTTTAACAATATTGATGGCTGGTTAGACATAGTTTAACTGGCCCAAATGCTTGAACTATTCGGGTTCAGTATATGTGGAGTAGGATCTATGTCTGAGTCAGATTCTAAGTTTCATATCTTATTCAAAATATGGTGTTTTATATTAGGTCTAGTTTTATTGGCTACTGGTGTTTTTTACATCGTAGGTGGTGGAAAGCTAGTATCTCTTGGTGGTTCTTGGTATTTCCTTATAACGGGATTATTTATCACCATTTCTGCAATTAGTATTTTCCGAAAAAAAGCGCTGGGTGTCTGGATTTTTGCGGCTGTTTTTGTTGGTACCGTAATTTGGTCATTTATTGATGCTGGATGGGAATTTTGGCCGTTATTTTCGCGCTTAATGTTTCCTGCTGGTCTTTTTGCTGCCTTGCTATTTACTTTGCCTTCAATCCGACGTTACCAATTTCAAACGAGTTTGGCATCTTCATCCTATGCGGTAGGTGGATTAGTTGTTGTGGGAATGTTGATTGCGCTCTATCAAATGTTCCAACCACATCCAACAGTAGCAAGTTCAGGTGAAAAACTACCTCTAGTACCAGTTGATCCTGCAAAAAAACAGGTAAATTGGGAAAATTATGGTAATGATGCAGGTGGTAGCCGCTTTGTTGCTCTCGATCAAATTAACCGAGATAACGTTCATAAATTAAAAGAAGCTTGGCGCTTTAGAACGGGCGACTTTACAACGGGTAGCGGTAATGGTGCCGAAGACCAAATGACTCCGCTACAAGTTGGAAATAAAGTGTTTTTATGTACACCACATAACAACATTTTTGCGATAGATGCTGATTCGGGCAAACAACTCTGGAAAGCTGAGGTGAACTCTACAGCCGATGCTTGGGAACGTTGCCGCGGTGTTGCATACTT
This sequence comes from Acinetobacter sp. LT1, assembly GCF_059800965.1. Classification (NCBI taxonomy): domain Bacteria; kingdom Pseudomonadati; phylum Pseudomonadota; class Gammaproteobacteria; order Moraxellales; family Moraxellaceae; genus Acinetobacter; species Acinetobacter sp. LT1. Next base: position 23,912 of record NZ_JBBAXE010000013.1, on the reverse strand, counting down.
TGATTCAACAAAACCGCTTGTACAACCAACTTTAGCTGGTGCAAATGCAGTAACTGCGGTTGCAACCAATACACAATGTCCACGCCGTGTATATACCAATACACCTGATGGTCGTTTAATTGCAGTGAATGCAGATAACGGTCAGCGCTGTGCTGATTTTGGTGTAAATGGAACGGTTGATTTGCTAGAAGGTCTTGGCGCGGGAACAAAAGCTCCACGTTTTGAAGTGACTTCTGCACCGACTATTGCTGGAACAACTATTGTGGTGGGTAGCCGTATTGCCGACAACGTAGCCGCAGATATGCCAGGTGGTGTTATTCGTGGTTATGACGTGATTACGGGTAAACTTCGCTGGGCATTTGACCCGCGCAATCCAAACCCGAATTATGTTCTTAAACCGGGTGAAACCTATAAACGTAGTTCAGCAAACTCATGGGCTGCAATGTCATATGATCCGCAAATGAATACGGTGTTCTTACCTATGGGTAGTTCATCTGTCGATATTTGGGGTGGTAACCGTAATCCATTGGATCATAAATACAATACTTCTGTGTTAGCACTTGATGCGACAACAGGTAAAGAGAAGTGGGTCTATCAAACTGTTCATAACGATTTATGGGACTTTGACTTACCAATGCAACCGAGTTTGGTTGACTTCCCATTAAAAGATGGTACGACTAAACCAGCTGTTGTCATTGGAACCAAATCAGGCCAATTCTTTGTTCTTGACCGAGTAACGGGTAAACCGTTGACTAAAGTAATTGAACAGCCAGTTAAACCTGCCAATATTCCGGGTGAACAATACAGCTTAACTCAACCTCGTTCAGTTGAAATGCCTCAAATTGGTAATCAGACTTTAACTGAGTCAGATATGTGGGGCGCAACGCCGTTCGATCAACTGATGTGTCGTATTAACTTCAAGTCAATGCGTTACGAAGGCCTATTTACTGCACCGGGCACTGATGTTTCTTTAAGCTTCCCGGGTTCTTTAGGTGGTATGAACTGGGGTAGCATCGCTTTTGACCCGACTCATCGTTATATGTTCGTGAACGATATGCGCCTTGGTTTGTGGATTCAATTGATGGAGCAAACTCCTGAAGATATTAAGATTCAGGCGAATGGCGGAGAGAAAGTAAACACAGGTATGGGAGCTGTACCAATGAAAGGTACACCATATAAAGTGAATAAAAACCGCTTTATGTCGGCTCTAAGTATTCCTTGTCAAAAACCACCATTTGGCACCATGACTGCAATTGACATGAAAACTCGTCAAGTTGCATGGCAAGTACCATTAGGTACAGTGGAAAATACTGGGCCGATGGGTATTAAGATGGGCTTAAAGGCACCGATTGGTATGCCAACAATTGGCGGGCCGATGGCAACTCAAGGTGGCTTGGTTTTCTTTGCCGCAACACAAGATTACTACTTACGTGCATTTGATTCATCTACAGGTAAGGAACTATGGAAATCACGCATGCCAGTAGGTAGCCAAGGAACACCAATAAGCTATGTTTCACCTAAAACAGGTAAACAGTATGTGGTTGTTACCGCAGGTGGAGCACGTCAATCACCTGATCATGGTGATTATGTGATTGCTTATAGCTTAGAACAATAATTAAGAAAGGCAAAAGAGAGTATTTCTCTTTTGCCTTATCCTTTAATATATTTTTTATATAAAAGAGTAAAAGTAAATTCTATATTTTTAACTAGATAGCTTTACCAAATAGTAAAAAAGTGCTTGATGTTGTTGCTAAACTTGAAATAGTCTTATGGTCAATTCAGCCTGAACGCTAGATATAGCTTAACTATTGACCAGTTCCTTAGGATGTTTTACCTATAAATAAAACCTTAACTTTTATTAAGTTTTGTTTAACTTAACATTGTGAATTTTAATTAAAAATAAACATTATTAAGTTTTAAACCTTAAAAATAAGGTGTTTTTTGTTGGAAAAACGAGCTTAAATATATACTTATATTATATTTATATAATTTATTGGGTTGCGCTAGAATGGTCGACGCAGATTATTACTATCCAGTAATAATTTGTATTTCAGGAATTTAAGCTTTTATGGCTTAAGGCTCATCGAAAGATGGGCCTTTTTTTATGGGTGAAAGAAAATGTTTTTATCTTGCTCAATAGCCTAAGCAAAATTAAAAGTTAAATAATGAATAAAATCACAAAAAATAGTCTTTAATGACAAGAAGTGTATGATTTGATAAATTAAAGCCACTTGATAATAATAGGTGATGTAATGAGATTTTTGGTTCTTGCAACTTTATCTGGTTTAGCTTTGATGGGTTGTGCTTCTGTTCAGCAAGCACCGAATACACAAGAGACAATCCGCTATGCTTCTAGCCCATGTTTTGGCGCATGTCCGATTTATTCTGTAGAAGTAACACCTACAGGTTTAATTCGCTTTGAAGGTAAACAATACACTAAAGCTATAGGTGTTAAAGAAATTCAAGGTAGCGTTAAAGATTATAAAAAACTTGCAGATGATCTAAAAACTTATCGCCCTGAAACAGGTACACAATCAAAAACTGCGGGTTGCCAGCAAACAGCGACCGACATGTCTAGCTATTACATTACTTGGATTCAACCTAATGGCACAGAAACTAAATTAAGCCATTACACAGGTTGTATCTCTCCAGCAAATAATAGATTGAATAAGGTTATGGAAAAGTTACCTGAACAATTAGGCATTAAAGATCTAATTTAATGACAAAAGCCCCAAAATCTTGGGGCTTTTTCTTGTTAAGAAGAATTATAAACTCAAAAGTTTTATATTAAGTATTTCTAAAAGAATCAGCGTATAATACAGATTATAAAAACATATATTGTTAAGAGTGGTTATATGTCAAATATTGTCTATGCCTTTTTTGGTGGTTTATTACTAGGCATCGCAACAGTTGGGTATTTATATATAAATGGCCGTATAGCCGGAATCAGTGGTTTGCTTGCTCAAGTCATCAATCCTACTAAAGACACCTTTAAGAGTTCGGCATTCTGGTTTATTGCGGGACTCGTGATTACACCTTTCATATATGGTTATTTTTATCAGCCTGAAATTGAAATTAAAGCTAATACATTTGCACTTATTCTAGCAGGTGTACTTGTAGGCTTTGGAACACGGTTAGGGTCGGGTTGTACAAGCGGTCATGGTATTTGTGGTATGAGCAGGTTATCAAAACGCTCGATGATAGCGACAGCAGTTTTTATGTTTGCTGGCATGTTAACGGTTTATATCATTCGTCATGTGATGGGGTAATCCTATGAAAAACATTTTTGCTTTTTTATTTGGTAGCTTATTTTCATTAGGTTTAATGATCTCTGGCATGTCTAATCCAGAAAAGGTATTAGGTTTTTTAGATATTTTTGGGCAATGGGATATTAGCTTAATGTTTGTAATGTTAGGTGCTATTGCTGTGGCATTTATTCCATTTCAAAAGGCTATAAAAACTCCTAAAACACTCTTTAATGAACAAATTCAATTACCAACGAATACACAGGTTGACCAAAGGTTAATTGTGGGTGCTTTTATTTTCGGTATAGGCTGGGGAATAGCAGGTATATGTCCAGCGCCCGCTTTAACTCTGATTGGATTAGGGCATTTTGAAGCGCTTTATTTTATTGTCGCAATGTTATTAGGAATGTTTATTTACCGAATTTTAAATAAAGGAAATTAAGCCTATGCAACAACCTCTAGTAAAAGATTTTTTTGATGAAAACACCAATACTTTTAGCTATGTTGTTGCGGATTTAGCGACTCTTCAATGCGCTATTATTGATAGCGTGCTTGATTACGATGCCGCATCGGCCACTACAAAAACATCCAATGCTGATCTGATCGTCGATTATGTCTTGGCGCAAAACTTTAAAGTACAATGGATTTTAGAAACCCATGTACATGCGGACCATATGACTGCGGCTCAATATTTAAAATCTAAATTGGGCGGTACAATTGCGATTAGTCAAAAAATCTCGGTAGTACAAGAAACATTTTCGGCTATCTATAATTTTGATTTTAAGAAATTTAATGAAAATCAGCCCTTTGATTATTTGTTTGAAGATTATGAACATTTCAAAATAGGGGGGATAGAAGCCTATAACATTCCTACACCAGGGCATACGCCAGCTTGCTTAAGCTATGTGATCGCTGATGCTGTTTTTGTCGGGGATACTTTATTTATGCCTGATTATGGTTCGGCCAGATGTGACTTTCCTAAAGGAAGTGCTGCTGAGCTTTATGATTCGGTACAAAAACTTTATACACTTCCCGACGACATGCGTATGTTCTTATGCCATGACTATAAGCCCGAAGGCCGCGATGAATATATCTGTCAAACAGATATAAAAACTCAAAAGCAAAGCAATATTCATTTAAATCGACGAGTTTCCAAGGACTCATTCATTAAAATGCGCCAAGAAAGAGATGCTACTTTGGCAATGCCAAAATTAATTTTGCCTTCAATTCAAATTAATATGAATGGTGGAAATTGTCCGGAACCTGAAGCGAATGGTATCCGTTATTTGAAAATTCCTTTCAATTACTTTTAGAAATAGCCTAAGCATTTATTCGGGATAGTTCAATCTATCCAAATAGCCTAAGCAAAAATAAAATTAACCCTGTAAAATAGCCTAAGCAATATTTAAAGAACTTGTCTCAAATCTCGCGAACTCTCTTGCAATAACGGCAGAATATGTTGAATTAAATATTCTTCAGTTGTTTTTATCGTTGGAGAAACAATATTTAAAGCTGCAACCACTTTAAAGTCTTGTCCATAAATCGGTACGGCGAGCGCATGAACTCCTAATTCGTGTTCTTCACGCGAATAACACCAATCTTGTTCTCGAATCTCTTGTAGTAACTCTAGAAATTTATCATTTTCGACATGCGTATATTTAGTTAAACGCTGAAGTGGATATTTTTGGAGCCAGTCCAATTGTTCTTCTTGGCTTAAATGTGCCAGTAAAATTTTACCCGCAGATGTCGCATGAGCAGGTAAGCGGTTACCCAAGTGTAAGCCGTATGGATTTACACGGTCAGTTTGTTGGTGGGCCGCACTACGAGCAATAGTAATGGCTTCATAACCATCAAGTACCATCACCGAATAAATGAGAGAGGTTTGGTTAGTTAACAGATTTAATAAAGGCTGAGATACTTTCGGAAGCTGGGCTGCACCTAAATAAGCTCCTGAAAATTTAAGAACTTTCGGAGTTAAATAGTAATAGTGACTATCTGACTCAAGATAACCTAAATATTCTAAAGTTAATAAATGACGTCTTGCTGCTGCTCGGGTAAGCCCAGTTTTTTCAGCAGCCATAGAAATGTTTAAACGATGTTGATTACTACTAAAGCTATCTAAAATCGCCATGCCTTTACCAATACCAGCAATATAATCTTCATGACGAATCGTTTTTTTGTTGTCCTGATTCTGGATTATCCGTTCATCTTTACTCATTACTGATCCTTGTACGATAGAAGCTTAGTAGATCAATTTGCTTTACTGAAAAAGTTTAATAATTTCATGTCGCAGAAATTGATGTCTTAAATTATCCCTTAAATCTTCGTGCCAAAACATACCCATTTTAATATTGGTTATCTCAAAAGGCAGAGAATGTAAGCAAATTTCAGGACTATAAGACAAATGCTGCAAAATCATTCGGGGCATAGTGAGTATTGCGTCGGCTTGAGCTCCTAAAACTTGTAATGCCGTTGAATAGTTTTGACAGCGCATAAATACATTTCTAGAGATTTTTTGGTGTTGGTTTAAATAAATATCTTCAAGTAAAGCGCCCGTACGGCGTGACGAAACACCAATGTGCCGACCACTGATATAACTAGCTAAATCGACTTCTTTAAGTTGGCTGCAAATGACAAACTCATCTGTTACCAAATGATCAAAGGTAATTTTTGGAGATAAGTATTGTTCTAGGTCAATCACGAAATCGAGCTGTTGTGTCGCCAAGTCCGCCATAATATGTTTTCGATCTAGCTTCATACTCACAAACTGCAAATCTAAATTAAGATTTTGAAAATGTTGAGAAAGCCTTGGAAGAATAATCGGTTCAATCTCATCATGAACGGCGATTTTTAAGCTTTTTAAACTGGTTGGATCAAAGACATGTTTCTGTTGGCTAATATTTTGAATCGTTAAAAGTGCTTGCTTAACAGTTGGGTAAATCTGCTCGGCAAAAGGAGTGGCAGACATTTTATTGCCTACTCGTATGAATACATCATCTTCAAGTTGCTGGCGTAAACGTTGCAAAGCATGACTTGCTGCTGACTGCGTAATATTGAGACTACTTGCAGCATTCGAAATACTTTTTTGCTCATAAATTGCGATAAAAAGCGGATATAAATTGATATCAATTCGGTGAAAAAAACTTAAGTCGAGGCCATGCAAGTTATGAATATTATTCATGAGGTGTTATTTAATAAAATCATTTCATTCATATTAAGTTTCAAGTTATGTTGATGTAAAGACCGGATAATGATGTGAAGGAAAAAAGAATGTTTGAACTTTCAAAGAAAGCTCAAGATTTTGCTGAGCGAACAAGAAAATTTATTTTAGAAGAAATAGAACCTATCGAAGCAAAATTTTGGGAAGAGGTTCATGAGCTAAATCCAGATGGAAACTGGAAAAAATGGCAATGGCCAGACCTTTTAGAAACTTTGAAATCTAAAGCTAAACAAGCCGGTCTTTGGAATATGTTTTTACCCGATGAAAAGCTGGGTGCTGGGTTATCAGTTCAAGAGTATGCGCATATTGCTGAATTGACTGGCCGCAGTTTATTGGCACCAACCGTTTTTAACTGTAATGCACCAGATACAGGAAATATGGAATTGTTATGGCGCTATGGCAGTGAGCAGCAAAAACAGCAATGGTTACACCCTTTATTGGACGGAAAAATTCGTTCGGTTTTTTGCATGACTGAACCTGATGTTGCGTCAAGCGATGCAACCAACATGCAAGCGACTGCACTCATCGACGGTAATGAAATTGTTTTAAATGGCAAAAAATGGTGGTCGTCTGGTTTAGGTGACCCAAATGCTAAAGTCATTATTTTTATGGCACATACCCCTGATGAAACCAAAGACCGTCATCATCAACACTCTATGGTTTTAGTACCGATTGATACGGCAGGTATTGAAATTCAACGTATGTTACCTGTGTTTGGTGACTACGATGCACCGCATGGACACGGTGAGGTTCACTTTAATAATGTTCGAGTACCTATTGAAAACTTTATTGGTGGAGCGGGGCAAGGTTTTGAAATTGCACAAGGCCGTTTAGGTCCAGGGCGTATTCACCATTGCATGCGCTGTATTGGAGCTGCTGAAAAAGCACTAGAACTCATGGTCGATAGAGGCATGTCTAGAACGGCGTTTGGCAAAGAAATTTTAAAACTCGGTGGAAACCTCGAACGCGTGGCTGATGCTCGAGTAGCTATAGATCAAGCCAGACTTTTAACCTTGTATGCTGCTTATAAAATGGATACTTTAGGAAATATGGCTGCTTTAACAGAAATATCTGCAATTAAAGTGGTCGCTCCGAGTGTTTTAGAAAAAGTAGTCGATATGGCGATTCAGCTACATGGCGGTGCGGGCGTTTCAAGAGATACACCATTAACAGGTTTCTTTGCCCAAGCACGCAGTTTACGTTTAGCTGATGGTCCGGATGAAGTGCATAAAGGCATGATTGCCAAATTAGAGTTGGCCAAACGTGGTTATGGTCGTCATAAGAAAGTATAAGCTTAAAGGAAGTGAATATGTCGGTAATTGATGTAGGCGGTGAAGTACGTGAAGGTGAAGAGCTTGATATTGGGGCAGTTGAAAACTGGTTAAAGAACCAAGGTGTTGAGTTGGTTGGCCCAGCAGTTGTTACTCAATATACGGGCGGGGCGTCGAATTGGACTTATCGTTTAAAATATGAAAATACCGATTTAATTTTACGACGTCCTCCTAAAGGAACAAAAGCGAAGTCGGCCCACGATATGGCCCGTGAATATATGGTGCAGAAAAACCTTGCACCTTATTATCCAGTACTTCCTAAAATGGTGGCACTTTGTCAGGATGAGTCGGTCATTGGCTGTGATTTTTATGTCATGGAACGAATTGAAGGCATTATTCCTCGTGCAAAATTACCGCCTGAACTTGGTTTTAATGAGGAAGATGTTCATCAACTTTGTGTAAACGTTATTGATAAGTTGATTGAACTGCATCAAGTTCCTTATCAGAACACCCCTTTAGCTGAACTAGGTAAAGGAACAGGATATTGCCGTAGACAAGTTGAAGGTTGGGATAAGCGCTATGAGAAAGTCCGCACAATCAATGTTCCTTCATTTAAATATGTCCGAAAATGGCTAAATGATAATATCCCTCAAGACTCTACGACTTGTATTATTCACAATGATTGGCGTTTTGATAATGTGATTTTAGATCCAGAGCATCCAACAGAAGTGATTGGTGTATTGGATTGGGAAATGGCGACTTTGGGTGATCCATTAATGGATTTGGGTAGCGCTTTGGCCTATTGGGTCGAGCCTACGGATAATATGATTTTTAGATCAACACGCCGTCAGCCTACTCACTTAAAGGGAATGTTCTCTCGAAAAGAAGTCGTTGACTATTATTTGCAAAAAACAGGTCTGGAGCCTCAAAACTGGGCTTTTTATGAAGTCTTCGGTGTATTCCGTTTAGCCGTGATTGCCCAGCAAATCTATTATCGTTATTACCATAAACAAACCCGAAACCCCGCTTTTAAAGATTTCTGGGTTGTCATTCATGCGCTACATATTCGAGCTTTAAAACTTATCGCGCAGCAAAAACTGCAAGAATCCGAATTTGCTCAGCAATCTCTACAGAAAATACAGGGTATTTTAAGAAAATGACCACAATTTATCTGGTAAGACATGGTCAGGCATCATTTGGTAAAAGTAATTATGATGAGTTGTCTGAAAATGGTGAAGCTCAAGCGACTTTATTAGGCCAATATTTTAAGCAAATATTGAAAGAACAACCGTATGTGGTTGCAGGAACCATGCAGCGCCACGAGCAAACTGCAAAGCTCGCACTCAATGAATGCTTCCCAGATGCGGTAATTCATCATAATAATTTATGGAATGAGTTTAATCATCAGCAGGTTTTTGCCCGCTATGAACCGCGTTTTGAACAGCCTGAACTTTTAAAAGCTGATGTTGCACAAGAACAAAACCCGCGTGCTTATCTTGCCAAAATATTTGAAGGCGCCATTGGACGATGGACAGATGGCGATTTTCATCATGAGTATGATGAGTCTTGGCCACACTTTAAAGAAAGAGTCGAAACAGCATTGCAGCAACTTTGTGATGAGTTAGCAAAAACTAAACCTCGCTATGCAGTGGTTTTTACCTCTGGTGGTGTGATTTCTGTAGCAATCGGAAAATTGCTTGAACTTAGCCCTAATCGAACTTTTGCGTTGAATTGGGCAATCGCGAATACAAGCCTCACGACTTTGCGTTTGGTTGGAAATGAAGCTCAGGTGTTAAGTTTAAATGAACATCATTTTATAAAAGCTGAACGTCCAGATTTACTGACATGGATTTAAAAATAAGGATAAAAGCATGGCAAAGACAATTTTAATTACAGGTGCAAGTTCTGGATTGGGCGCGGGTATGGCGCATGAATTTGCAGCCAAAGGCTATAACTTAGCGATTTGTGCACGCCGTTTAGACCGATTAGAGACTTTAAAAACTGAACTTGAAAATCAGTACGGTATTAAAGTCATTGCAAAAAGTCTGGACGTAACTAATTACGATCAGGTTTTTGAAGTATTTCGTGCCTTTAAACAAGAATTTGGCTATTTAGACCGAATTATTGTAAATGCGGGAGTCGGAAATGGTCGTCGTATTGGTAAAGGTAATTTTGAAATTAACAGAGCCACAGCTGAAACAAACTTTATCTCTGCCTTAGCACAGTGTGAGGCGGCGACTGAAATTTTTAGAGAGCAAAACGCTGGTCATTTGGTGGTGATGTCATCCATGAGTGCGATGCGCGGATTACCAAAACATTTATCGACTTATGCGGCAAGTAAAGCTGCAGTTGCTCACTTGGCCGAGGGTATCCGTGCTGAATTACTGGATACCCCAATTAAAGTCTCCACCATTTTCCCGGGTTACATCCGAACTGAAATGAATGAAGGTGCTAAACATTTACCTTTTGAAGTTGACGCCAAAACAGGATGTAAAGCTTTAGTAAAAGCTATCGAAAAACAACCTGTAAAAGCTTATGTGCCACAGTGGCCGTGGTTACCAATGAGTATTGCTATGAAGGTTTTACCATTAAAGTTGGTCAATAAATTAGGATAAAAAATACCCCCTAAAGTTTAGGGGGTATTTTTTATTTAGAATTTTTTAGTGTAATTGACAAACAAGCGATCTTCACCAAAGTCATTGCCATGTTTTACATTGTAATCAATACGAATATATTGCAGGGCCACGCCTTTTAGGAACGGTTGCTGAAATGCGTAGTTTAAAATCACATTTGACTCGGTTTCGTGGTTTTTTTCACCATTGGCTGCTTTAAAGTCATGTCCGTAAACATATTTCACCATCGCATTTAGGCCCGGTACATAATCTTTAAAATCGTAGCCATACATGACGTGGTAAGACTTTTCATCCTCTTTAAAAAAGCCTGTAGCGTTCCAGTTAATGAAATACGTCTCTGGTAAAAAACCATCTGGTAATGGGTAAGCCGATTCACCAATAATCTGTTGGTAACCTAAACCAAAGGTATGGTTTTTTACTTTAACCGTTTCAAGTAATCCAATGTTCTGCGCATCAATATCAAAGGTATTGCCATCATCTTTTGCATTGAAGTATTTAAACTTAGAGGTCAGAGCAAAACTTGGCTGTTTCCACGTATGTTCAAGTCCTATATAGTGTTTGTTATACAGATCTTCTAAATTACCAAAATAGTATTCGCCCTTCAAAGACGGCGTGAATTGATAACGTAGGTCAATATAATTTAACCCATCAGATTCTTTAGTAATCCCATTTGATGTGAAAGAAAACTTTTTAAAGTCTTCTTCATTTCGTGGAGAGACTTTTTCAACCCGACCAATTTCTGCGTAGAGTTGGTCTGAAAGTTGTGACTTTAGGTTGGTTCCCCAATACGAAGTGAGTAACTGACGACTAGCATCTACGGCAGTTACAGGTAAATCTAGCCAGAGTTCACCGACACGTAAAAGAGTTTTGTCATAACCCAGCTTTAAAGTCGCGCCGTATTTTAGATAGTCTGAAGCCTGAGATTGCGTTTCTTTATTAAAAGGCAAAACTGTATCCGCAACATGTTTGTCTGAACTCAAGCGCACGGCGTATTGGACAGAAGCATCAGCCCCAATCGTAATCGGTTTGTTTGCAATTTGCAGCGGAGTGTCATGCATTTTCGATTTATAAAATAATGACGCTGCCTGAGACCAACTGCCAGTATCTTTGAGTGCATCATTATCAAAATCACGGTTGATATAGGCATTTTTTAAAGTGAATTTCCATTCATCTTCAGTTTGCTGATTTGGATTTGCAGCCCATGAGTTGCTGCACATCAGTAATAAAGTAGCAACAGCTAAAGTGCGTGGTTTAAAACGCTGAAATAATTCCATAATCCATTTCCCAGATGTATGCCAATCCTCGGCACTACGTAATTTTGAATATTTTGGTACTCTCTAAGCGTTTAGTTAGAGAGTACATTTTTGCAATTGGTGAGACCTATTAATTTAATTTTTCAAGCTTCATGCTTTCACTAAAGAATTTGCAGCCTTTAAAAAGTAGAATTAAAGCCAGTACACAAGACAAACCACCCACAATAGATAAAGAAGAACCCACCATTAATGGGCTACCAAAAACTTTATCTGTAATAATGGCTACCAGTGTTGTGCCAATACCGAGTCCAATTAAGTTACTGACTAAAAGGAAGAGGGCAGAAAGGCGTGCTCTAAACTGGTTTGGGGCTAACATTTGCAAAGCAGTTGCTGAAATCACTAGAGGGAAAGATGCAAAGAACATTGCAGGAATCAGTAAGCTAACTGAAAGCCAAAGCTGATCTGTTTGGGTAAAAAATGCAATTGGAATAATCAGGCCAACAATACCAATTACACCCGTGAACATCGGCGCATCTTGACGGCCTTTTTTGATAAACCAGTCATTTAGCCAGCCTGCACAAAATACGCCTAATGTATTTGCGACTAACAGAATGGTACCAAGCATATAGCCTGTTTCAGTCGGCGCGAGTTGAAACTTACGAATATAAAATGCAGGTGTCCAGCTAGTTAGGCTATAGAGTGCCATTGCATAAAAGGTAAAACCTAAATAATGACAAGCAAATGTTTTCGAATGTTTTTTAATAAACTGAAGACATTGTGTGAATTTAACTTGGTCAACTTGTCCATTTTGGTTGAGTTGTTGGCCTTTACGTGCAGGGTCTTTAACGGTCAGAATAAATAGCAAACCAATAATGATGCCGGGTAAACCTACCACTAAAAAGGCAATTTGCCATGCTTTAAGCGCACCCAATAAAGGAACCTCAATGAGTGTCACACCTTTAAGCAGGTTAATGACATAACCGCCAACTAAGAAGGCAATACCTCCACCTAAAAAAGCGCCAATTGAATAGATCCCGACAGCACGCCCTAGTTTGTCTTTACTAAACATGTCGCTAAACATTGAATAAGCCGCTGGAGATAAAGCCGCTTCACCGACACCTACCGCCATACGGCTTAAGAACAGTTGAATAAAGTTTTTACTTAAACCGCAAGTTGCTGTTGCCAGACTCCAAACAATAATCCCGATTGAAATTAGTTTTGGTCGTGAAAAACGATCGGCAATGTAGGCGAGTGGTAAACCCATAACCGCATAAAACAGTGAGAAGGCGAGGCCATGTAACAAGCTAAATTGTGTATCTGAAAGCTGGAGATCTGCTTTGATGGGTTCAATCATCAGCGCCAGAATTTGGCGGTCAATAAATGAAAATATATATGCCAACATACAAAGTATGACCACATACCATGCATATGCATTGCTTTTCTTCTGTGTCCTTTCAACAGCGATATTACTTTGGTTCATACACTTAATCCTTATGTATAAAACGCTTAAAGAAATTGATATCTAACTTTTATTATTCCTCTAAAATTTTCGATATTTCCCCCTTTAGATAAGAATAATAAATAGGCTAGAAATGAGTAATTTGGTCTCGTACAGACCGGAAGAGTGCGTCTAAACCCAATTAGGAGTTAATGGGATTTTTAAGATCATGGAATTATTATTTTCTTTTTATATGTAAAATTCCATTACTTATTGAGTATGTTAGAATACCTAAAAAGTATGTTAAGTAATTATATATAGATAAATTTATGGTATAAGGGTTTGATTTTATTAATTTTTATTGTTTTAACGAAAGAGCAGCTAAAGAAAAGGAAATTTTTAACTGCTCTAAGAGAGCTAATTTATCATGATAAGAAATATTTAGCTGGATGGCATCAGGTCAAATAATTTTTTTAACTGGGTATTTAAATTATGTAGCTCGTCTTCTGAAAAAGCATTCAGAATGCCTGCCAAGGTAACCACACTAATTTGATTAATCTGTTCAACCAACTCAATACCTTTGGCCGTTAATTTCACCATCGAGATCCGTTCATCAGAAGTAGAAGAGTAGACCTCGACAATTCCATCTTCTACCAAGCGATATACAGCTTTTGTTGCCGTCGTTAACTTTAAAGTAGAAAGATTGGCAATGTCGGTAATACTGGCTTCCCCAAGGGCATTAGTGCTTAAAATAATTTTACGGCGTGTATTATCAATACCTAGCTTTTTTATTGATTTTTCAATCAGTTGTGAATACTTTCCATTCACTTGGGAAACCCAAAAAAAAGGAAAATTTTGAATACTCGACGGTTCTTTATTAGGAAGAAATTGTTCTAAATGATCAAGCATAGCTAAGCAATAACTTAGTGAAAAAAGGGTAATCCTATTATAAATAAAATTTTGCATATTTCCTTAAGAACAAATTATAAAAAATACTTGACAATTCCAGTAAATTTTCCGATATTTTAATTAATCAATAAAAATACATGGAAAAGTGAATGAATATTGTTAGCCAAAGCGTGCACAAAGGAAGTGGTAAGCTCAAGGTCATGGTCAAGGACACAATTGATATTCAAGGCCTAAAAACCATTGCTGGCAGTCGAGCTTTATTAAATGTTGAACCTGCTCAAGATGATGCCGAGGTTGTTAAAAACATTCTAAAAGCAGATTGTGAAATTATTGCGAAAACAAATTTGCACGAATTGGCTTTTGGTATTACAGGCATTAATCACGCTTTTGGTACACCCATCAATCCTAAATATCCTGAACTTATCCCAGGCGGATCTTCAAGTGGTTCGGCTGCGGCAGTTGCTGCTAAACAAGCTGACTTTACTCTAGGCACAGACACTGGTGGCTCTATTCGTATGCCTGCTGCGTGCTGCGGAGTTTTTGGTTTAAAACCGACTTTTGGTCGCGTGAGCAGAAAAGGTGTATATCCGCCGTCAAGTTCTTTAGATTGCGTTGGCCCTTTTGCAAATTCAGTCGAGATGATTGAAAAGGCCATGCAAATTATTGATCCAACTTTTAAACCTACTGAATTTACTAGTGCACCAAAAATTGCTGTTTTAGATGTAAAAGCAGATGAGATTATTTGGAACTGTATTTACCAGGCACTTCAAAAAGCGAATTTAGAGACCGTTTTAGAAAAAGTTGAACATTTTGAAGCGGCTTATGATGCAGGCATGCAAATTATTAATTATGAAAATTGGCAAGCTTTTGGTGAATTAACTCAAACGGGTTTAATTGGTTCTGATGTAAATAGTCGTTTATTAAAAGCGGCACACACCACTTTAGAGCAAGTAAAACAAGCAGAAGTTGTGAGAGCGCAGCTGACCCAAGAACTCGATGCTTTATTAGAAAAATATGATGCATTGGTTCTACCGACACTTCCGCAAATTCCACCGAGAGTTTCTGAAGCTGAAAACACGGTCGCTTTTTTGAATCTTACAGCTTTAGTTCGACCATTTAATTTATCAGGTCATCCAGCCATTTCAGTGCCACTTGAAACCAGTGAAGGTTTACCAGTGGGCTTACAGATCGTATCGAAGCATCAAAAAGATGAGCAATTATGTGCTATAGCTAAATTTTGTGTTGATGCAATGCAATAAATTACAAGGAGTTAGATGATGAATAAGTTGTCTAAAATGGAGTTTGCTTCTCAAGACAAAGCAGTTGACTTAGACGCTTTGTGTCAAGAAATTCGTGAGCGTGCCTGTACAGGTGAATTTGATAATCAAGCGTATGTGAGCCAAGACATTATCGAAAAGCTTAAGCAAATCGGTGTTTACCGTGCCTTGGTGCCTAAACGTTTTGGTGGTGAAGAGTGGTCTCCACGGCAGTTTTGCGAGTTAATCGAAACTTTATCTAAAGCTGATGGTTCAGTCGGTTGGGTGGCAAGTTTCGGTATGAGCCCTGCGTATTTAGGAAGTTTGCCTGAGGAAACACTTAAAGAGTTATACCAAAACGGGCCAGATGTCGTATTTGCCGGAGGTATTTTTCCACCCCAACCTGCTGAAATTACCGATGAAGGTGTCGTAGTTCGTGGACGTTGGAAATTCTCAAGCGGCTGTATGGGAGCCGATATTGTTGGCGTGGGAATTTCACCGCTAAAAAATAATGAAATGCAGGGCTTGCCACGCATGGCAGTGATGCCTGCGAAAAAAGCCAAAATTGAAATGACTTGGGACACCGTTGGCCTAAAAGGCACGGGAAGCCATGATTTAGTGGTCGAAGATGTATTGGTTGAAAAGAAATGGACCTTTGTACGTGGTGAACCTTCAAAACTAAGCGAACCATTTTTTAAATATCCGTCACTGTCTTTAGCGACTCAAGTATTAACCGTGGTGGGTATTGGGGTTGCCGCTGCTGCATTAGAAGAGTTTGAAAAATTAGCCCCGGGTAAAGCATCCATTACAGGTGGGTCAGAAATTGCCAACCGCCCAGTGACTCAATATGAGTTTGCTCAGGCAGATGCAGAATTTCAGGCTGCAAAATCTTGGTTTTATCAAACCATGGATATTGTCTGGAATGAAATTATTGCTGGTCGTGAAGCAACTGCTGAACAAATTAGCGATATGCGTCTGGCATGTACCCATGCAGCGCGAGTTTGCGCCAAAGTGACCCGAAAAATGCAAATGCTCGCAGGCATGACAGCAATTTATACCAACAATCCATTTAGCCGTTTTGTGAATGACACCAACGTGGTGACTCAGCATGCTTTTATGGGTGATGCAACTTTACAAAATGCAGGCTCAATCAGTTTCGGGTTAAAACCAACCCCAGGTTATTTATAAGTTTAATTTTTAAAAGGATATTGAGATGGAAGCTAAAAAATCATTACGCGTTTTGTTCTGCATGGGTATTAACCAAAACTTTTTTGATGCAGAACCTGCTGAAGCGAAAGCAGTTTGGGCTGCGTTTGGTGAAATGTGGAATGGCATTCATGACTTACCGGGCGTGCATGTTTTTGGAAATCTTGATGATGACCAAAGCATGGTTGGCCCAAGTGCAGGTTGGCCTTGGACAACTTATTTGCTTGCTGATGTTCCGGATATTGAAACCGTACATGCCGCTTGTAACTTGTTTAGAACGACCGTGGTGGGTGAAGGGCCATACAAACTTTGGAAATATTGCAAAGTTGAAGCGCGTGTTGGGCGTGAATTAATTATCCAACGTTAAGGCGATGGCAATGAATGACAAAGTGAATATTGTAGAAATCTTAGAGCGACTAGAAGAGTTAGAAGCGCATAACGCCATTCGTAATTGTCTGAACCGTTATATGGAAATCTGCGATGAGCTCAATGCAAATACAGATCTTGATGAGCTGATGAATCTTTTTGATCAAGACTGTATTTGGGAAGGTATTGGTGAGAAATATGCCAAATCCTTTGGCCGTTATGATTCTTGGCAGTCGATTTACGACATGTTTAAAAGCTATACCCAAAAAGAATCTCACTTTGTTATGAATGCACACTTTGTAAATTCAGAACAAATTTATGTAAATCAAAATGATGCAAATGCTTCTTGGCTCATGTTGCAGACTTCAACGTTTAAAGATGGCCGTAGTCACTCAAATGCAGCAAAGCTCAACGTGAAGTTTCATAAGCAAGCAGATGGAACATGGAAAATTAAACATTTCCAAACACAGAATATTTTCAGTCGTCCCGTATCGCATTGGCACAGTGAAGCCGAGTTGCCGGTACCTTCCCAGGAATGACCCAGGACATATTTAAAAGGACTATTAATATGAACAGTATTATCCCAACGCATAACATTGGTATTGATTACGATGCTTTGGTTCAAAGTGACCGTGCGCATACTTCTCTTTATAAAGATGAACGCATTTTTGATGAAGAAATGGAAAAAATCTTTTATAGCACTTGGGTGTGGGTTGCACATGCCAGCGAAATTCCGGAAGGCGGAAGCTATAAAACCATTAATATCGGTAAACAACCTGTGGTTGTGGTGCGTGACCGTAAAAAGAAAGTCCATGTACTTTTAAACCGTTGCCGTCACCGTGCAGCAACCGTATGCGAACATAAAAAAGGAAAAACCAATAGTTTTGTATGCCCGTACCACGGTTGGAGTTATGCACTTGATGGCAGTTTACGTGGTGTGCCATCTCCAGAAAGTTACGGCGATTGTTTAGATAAGTCAGAATTACCGTTGGTGAGTCTACGTGTAGAAGAATATAACGGCATGATCTTCGCTTCATTTAAAGAAGATATTCAGCCTCTTGAAGAGTTCCTTGGACCTGCAAAAAAATGGATTGACCTGTTTATGAAACAAGGCGCGGGTTATCCAATTAAAGTGTTGGGTGAACACCGTTTCCGTTTTCCGGGTAACTGGAAAATCCAGCTTGAAAATACCACTGATGCATATCACTTCCCGTTGGTACATAAGTCATTCTTAAGTTCTGTAGATGAAAAAACAGAAGAACTCTTTAACTTCGAAAATCAGCCGGGCTTTGTTGAAGAATTAGGTAATGGTCACAGTGTTATGGTGATGATTCCTGAACTGGTTGATCTAGACGAAGAGCTTATGGAGCGACCAATTCAAGAGCGCTTTGAAGACTTGGCTCAAGCTTTGCGCGACGAAGGCCATGAAGAGTTAGAAGTACGCCGTATTGTTCGAGCAGTTGGTGGTTCTGGCTTTAACTTAAATTTATTCCCAAATATTGCATGTTCAATGGCGTTCTTCCGTGTGTTACAGCCAATTTCAGTGGCTGAAACAGAAATTCATCACTCGGTGATTACGATGGACGGTGGTCCGCAAATTGCCAACCAATATCGCTTACGTTTGCATGAACATTTCCAAGGTCCATTTGGTTTTGGTACGCCAGATGACTCGGAAGCTTGGGAGCGCGTACAACACGGTGCAAATGCGGGTAATGATTTATGGATCATGCTCAACCGCGGTTTACCGGGCGAAGTCAAAACCGAAGATGGCTTAAAAAGTGATGTCAGTGCTGAAACAGGTATGCGTGCAGCCTATCAGCAGTGGAAAAAGATGATGAAAGCTTAAGGAGAGAGCAATGAATATGAATCTGCAATTATTAAATGAAGTCACTGCTTTCATCTGGGCTGAAGCAGATATGTTAGACCACAGTGAGTACCGTGAATGGCTTAATTTATGGAATGAAAAGGGTGTCTATATCATTCCAATTGACCCGAACCTCACTGACTACGAAAACAACTTAAATTATGCCTATGACGATAATCATATGCGTACTTTGCGTGTAGAGCGTCTGGAAAATGGTGAGGCGATTTCTACAGCGCCTAAAGCAAATACTGTGCGTAGCATTTCTCGTGTACGAGTGATTCAAGATCAAGATGATGAAATCGTTTTACGTTGTGCTCAAAACTTACGTGAATTCCGTAAAGAAAACCTCAAGCATTACACAGCTGATATTACCTACCATCTAACTCGTGATGCGGCTACAGGTTTTAAGATTAACCGTAAAATCATTAATTTGGTTAACTCAACCGATACCTTAGCTGGTATTAGCTACATTCTTTAGGAGCGGTAACATGAAACAAGTTGTTTTAGTGACAGGTGCTGCTTCTGGACTCGGTAATGTCATTGCTGAATATTTTGCGAGCCACGGTCATCAAGTGATTTTGTCAGCGAGTACGCTTGAAAAAGCTGAAAACGCTAAGGCACAAAGTCAATATGCACAAAATATGTTTCCCTTGAAATTAGATATTTCTGTCGAAGCAGATTTTCATGCTGCCGTGCAATGGATTGAAGAGAAATTTTCTAAACTTGATGTGTTGATTAACAATGCTACCGTCACTAAAGCAACGCCAGTACTTGAAATTACCGCAGCTGATTTTGATTGGGTGACCCAAGTCAACCAACGCGGCACCTTTCAGGCTTGTCAAATTATTGGCCAATATATGGCTAAAAAAGGCTATGGACGCATCATCAATATGGCGTCTTTAGCGGGACAAAACGGCGGTACTGCAACGGGTGCACACTACGCGGCAACCAAAGGGGCCATTGTGACGTTAACCAAAATTTTTGCCAAAGAGTTTGCGGCAAAAGGTGTTACGGTCAATGCGATTGCACCGGGACCGATGGAGTCACCGATCGTTCATAGTGTGGTGCCAGACGAAAAAATGGAACAGTTCATCCAGAATATTCCGGTTAAAGCCTTAGGAAGTATGCATTTTATTGCTGAAACTTGTGGGTTGCTTGCGAGTCCAAATGCGAGTTTTGTGACTGGTGCAACATGGGATATTAACGGTGGTTTATTCATGCGCTAAGCCACAAGCTTAGGTATGAAAAGGGAGTTAAATCATGACTACACTTTATGATGTTGTCGTTAAAAATCGCCATGTGGAAGGTGGAAATATTGCAGTTATGGAGTTTGAATCTGCAACTTCTGCTGCATTACCAAAGGTTGAACCCGGTGCACATATTGATGTGCACTTACCGAATGGTATGGTGCGCCAGTATTCGCTTTGCCAAAATCCAAATGACGAAGGAAAGTTTCGCCTTGGAATCTTACGTGACCCTGAATCACGTGGTGGCTCGATTTCTGCATTTGATGAAATTAAAGATGGTATGCAAATTCAGGTCAGTGAGCCAAAAAATTTATTTCCACTTTTAAAAGCCAAACACAGTGTCTTGATTGGCGGTGGAATCGGGATTACGCCGTTAATCACGATGGCATATCAACTTGCACATGAAGGCGAATCATTTGAGCTTCACTACTGCGGCGCTAGCCCAGAAAACTGTGCTTTTGTTGATGAAATTAAAAATGGTGAGTTAGCACAATACACAACTTTCCATTTTAAATCCGAAGGTGCAAGCCACAGAGCATTTTTTGAATCTGCCATTAAAGATATTGATCCTGAAAGTCATATTTATACCTGTGGTCCAGTCGGTTTTATGGACTGGGTAATTAACCTTGCCACGACTCACGATTTTCCTGAGCAGCAAATCCACAAAGAATATTTCCAAGTTGAAACAGACATCTCTGGAGATTCATTCGAGGTGGTGGCTGAGCGTAGCGGAAAAATCATTATGGTTGAAGCTGGTGAAACCATTTTGCAGGCTTTGGCTAAAGAAGGCATCGACATTGAAATGTCTTGCGAGCAAGGCGTATGTGGAACCTGTATGTGCGATGTAATTGAAGGCGAACCTGATCATCGAGATGTTTATTTTACTGACGAAGAAAAAGCCAGCAATGAGCAAATATTAGTGTGCTGTTCGCGTTCTAAAACACCGAGACTAGTTTTAGATATCTAATGCTCTCGCGATTTATATGGATGTAAGAGAAGGTTTAGGAGAAAGATGATGAATGTATTACAACAAATAGATGAGTTTACGGTCGATCCACTACAGTTCCGACGAGCATTAGGAAATTTTGCAACAGGCGTTACCATTGTTACTGCACAAAATGCACAAGGTGAGAAAGTCGGTGTAACTGCAAATAGTTTTAACTCGGTGTCACTCGACCCACCGCTTATTTTGTGGAGCATTGATAAAAAGTCTTCAAGTTTTTCAGTATTTGAAGAAGCAACACATTTTGCAGTCAATATTTTATCAGGCACGCAAATTGAGCTATCTAATAAGTTTTCGAGACGAAATATTGATAAATTTGCAGAGACCAATTTTCAACTTGGTGCAGGACGTGCACCTATTTTAGAAAATTGTTCTGCGGTATTTGAGTGCGAACGCTATCAAGTGATTGAAGGTGGTGACCACTGGATTATTGTTGGTAAAGTGGTTCGTTTCCATGACCAAGGTCGAAGCCCATTGGTCTACCACCAAGGCGCATATTCTTGTGTCATGCCGCATCCAAGCCTTCAAGTTAAGCAAACTGAAGAGAACGGCGTAGACCAAACACATTATGGGCACTTATATAATAATGTCTGCTACTTGATGAGCCGTGCTTTTAAAGCTTATCAAACCGACTATATTCCAAAGCAAATGGCTTCGGGTTTCCGTACCAGTGAATCACGTCTTTTGCTCGTTTTGGCAAGTGGTACTGCTTCAAGTAAGGAAGATTTACCGCGTGATATTGCTATGCCAATGCAAGAAGTTGAAAGATCGGCTGAAATTCTAAAATTTGAAGGCTTATTGGTTGATCATGATAATTTATACGCACTGACGGAAAAGGGTAAACAAACAGCGCAGTATTTATTTGATATTGCCGACAGCCACCAAAATGAGGTGTTTAAAAAGTATTCTGAGGAGCAAAAGGATATTTTTATTACCATGCTGCGAGATTTTGCAGGAGTAGCATAAGTCCCATTAAGCTGATAAATTAAATTGATTTATCAGCTTCTTTACATCTAGCTGACTATCAGCAAAACAATTCCAAGGATAAGGAATTTTTGGCACACAATTTGTTTATCAATAAAACAAGATTGCAAATAAGCCAAGACAGTGCACCACCACAAACGCAAAATTTTGAGCGGTGGTACATGTATAGAGAGGTAAGGGATGAACCAATATGTAAGCGATGCATTACTCACATGGACGCACCACATTAAAAGTGTGTGCGGCAATTTTGAAACCGATTTTGACGGAACCCGTAATTTATTCATTGGTGAAGTTCAGTGCTTTTTATTGGGCGATACTGAAATTGCTTTTATTAAAAACAATGCCAATAAAATTGTCCGAAAAGCCGATGAAATTGATCGAGTGAATAATCGTTTTTGTTTTTTGATTTTGCAGTATTCGGGAAGAATGCTGCTCGAATATAAAAATGAAACTTTAAGCCTAAATGAAGGCGATATTGTGTTGGTCGACCCGGTCGAAACAATTTCGATGTATCCGCAAGGTTTAGTCAGCCAGATTTCAGTCCATCTATCGCGTGAAAAATTACTTAAAGAAAATATTAGTACCGAATATTTTGGAAAACTGATTACTCAAAATATGAGCGGCTTTTTACTTAAAAATATTTTGAAAAACATGTCTGCTGAAAATATCAAACTTTGGTACGCAACTGAAGATGGTAATGCTTTTGAAGATGCGTTAATTGCTCTAATTAAACCGACAATTAATTATAAAAATATTAATAGCTCAAATAATCTAATGGAAAAAGCTGAGCGTTATATTATAGAAAACTTAGCAAAACCAGATTTAACCCCTAAATTAATTGCAGAGCATATTGGGGTGTCGCTACGTCATCTCTACCGTTTATTTCTTCAAGAAAATTTATCTATTAACAAATATATACAGCTCAAACGCCTAGAAAAAGTCAAGGCAGATTTGCTTGATAAAAGAAATAAACAAAGCTCAATTACCCAAATTGCCTTGAAGTGGGGTTTTTGGGACGGTGCTCATTTTTCAAAAATCTTTAAAAAGACTTATGGTATTTCTCCTAAAGAATTTAGAGAGGGTATGTCGGTTTAATTCTTTCATCTCTCAATGTCATTTTTAGACAAATCCGACGTCATTCTTGAACAAGCTAGCCTTATGTAACTGTGTTGAAATTAAATTCATTAGAGCAGGTTAGATAAGCTTAATAACCATAAAACTATTAAGTTGGTCTAATAAATTTCACTCACAGGAAGTGCATTTTAACTATCTGATTCAGATAGTTCAGGGATAGATGAAAAGGATGAAACCAATGCGTAAACAACGATTATTGAATGACATACAAAAAATACTGGCACTTAACTTATCAATCGCTGCAAGCTTTTGGGGACTCAATACTCAAGCGTTTGCTCATGGTGGAAAGGCCGACATGGTCTCACTTTATCAAAACATGAGTGAGCAAGGCGCTAAAGTCATTAAAGATGACTTTACCAATACCTATACAATTACTAAAGGCTCTATAGTGGTTAGAGCCAAGCCAAACTCAAATCAGGTTTTAGTGAATGGCAAACCTTTCAAACTCAGCGTGCCTTTATTAATTAAAGATGGTAAACCTGTTATTGGAAAAGATTTTTTTAATGAAGTCTTCCAGTCTGGGTTAGATCAAACTTTTAAAGTTGAAAATACTTTTCATCCGCTCAACAGTTTAAATTCTGACGAAATTAAAAAAACATTTGATGTGATTAACCGCTCGAAATATGCCTATAAAAATATGCGTTTTGCCGAGTTAAAGCTTAAAGAGCCTGAAAAAGCAAAAGTTTGGGATTACTTTATTAATCACAAAGAATTTAAAGAAGATCGTATTGCCTCTTTTATTTTGTTAAAGGGGAGTCAAGCGATTGAAGGTTGAATAGCCACCAAAATTCTAGACACACCTAACCATCTTTTGATGGGCCTTTTCATAATCTAATGGAGAACGCTGACCATTGGAACCATGTCTGCGTTTTGAATTATAGAA